>JAYEHL010000083.1:0-3285 GCA_034659515.1 Chloroflexota bacterium
ATCATCTGTACTTTCTGATCCATGGCACACGTTTCCTTCCAAGGCATAGGCTTTACCTCCTGTCTATGCCTTTAACTGTAAACGATGTGCCCAGTCTATTTTGTCAACATTGTACCCGGTTCATACCATCCTAATCCCCCTTTATCAAAGGGGGATTTTTAAAGACAGTGACGCACTACTATTATTTTATAGCGTCCTCGATAGCCTTGACCAGATGGCTGATGCGATCCTTTTTGCGCGGGTCCGCCAGCGCGTCACGGTGCCCTATGAGACACGATGTCGACTCGAGCAACGTATCGATGATCTTGAGGTTGTTCTTGCGCAGCGTTGCGCCGGTCTCGGTGTTCTCGATCAGAAGGTCGGCATCCTCCGGCAGAAACGCCTCGCTGGCCCCCCAGGTAGGAATGATCCTGCATCCGACCAGGCGGTTGTCCCGCGCGTACTTGTCGGCGATGTTCACATATTCCGAAGCCACCCTCATCTGCGGCGACGCCCCTTTCCCAACGATATCCTTCAAATCATGGATGTCGGCGGCGGGGAATTCGCCGTGCACCACCGCGACGATGGTGACCCTGGCGAACCCGAGCTTGAGAACCTTCTCAACCGGGCTCGACGGGAAGCGATACAGCTGATCGAGAAGCCAGTCCTCGCCGGTTATAGCCAGGTCGAAGTTGCCGTTGGCCACCTGGAGCGGCATGTCCTGCGGGCGTATCATCTTTATTGTAACGCCGGGGATATCGATGGTGGGCCGGTGCGTGAGCGAATCGCCGCTGTATCCTTCGATTCCCAATCCGGTTCGATCCAATAGCTCGGCGGTGGATTTCATCAGGTGCCCGTCCGGCAGGGCCAACCGAACGTTGCCGACATCCGCAACTTCAGCGCACGACGCGGCGTCCTTCTTAACAAGCCTCTCCTTGATCTTCATCTCATCCGTGACCGGAGCGTCCGTAATATAAGGCTGAAGGCTCGACAGGAGCTTACTTAAATCGACCTTGCTCAGGCTGTTCTTGTTGGCTATCAGGCAAGCGCCGCAGGTAATGATGTCCGCTATCGGCGTGAGATCGAAATGGGCCAGCTTCTTCGCCGTCATCTTCGGAATGATGGCTACATCGGCGCTCTCCGGGGGGTACACCTCGCCGGCGCCCAGTACCGGCAGGATGCTGAAGCGCCTGAGCCGGTACTTCAAGGCGAAGGCCTCCGCTATGTTCTGGTACTCGCTGACGATGCGCACCTTCTCGAAGCAGTTGTTCAGATCCTTTGCCGACGCAAGGCCGCTATTCCTGCCGGCTACGGCGCACAGATCGAACCCGCCGTAGCCCAGGTCCTTCAGCTTCATCACATCGCTCGTGGGATATTTCGCCATGAGCTCCCCCATCCAGTCCAGGCCGCAGATACCGATGTCGTAGTTGCCGATGGCCACCTGTATGGGAATATCGCGCTCGCGGAAGACCTTGATGAACATGTCCGGAAAACGGGATGATTTCAGACGGTAAGAGCGGGAACGCTCGTTGTAGTCATCGAGGCCGAAGCCGGCCTTATCGAGCAACGCAGCGGTATCCTTCTGTAGCTTTCCCTTCGGCAGCGCCAGCTTCAACGCGCGCCCTCCACCGCCTTTTTTATCTCAGTCGCCGACGAAACCTCGATCTGCTTCAACGTGCTTCTATCGACAAGCTTGAAGCGCCCCTTACCGGCCGGAGTAACGATCCACCTGAAGTCATCGGCACTTTTCCCTTTTAACTCAAAGGCGACGACGTAACCCGATTTTCGCAGCGATCTCGCCAGCTTCAGACAGGCGGCGACCTCCTCATCTTTGGCCTTGTCGATATTGAGGAGTATCTTTTTGCCTGTTTCTGTTTCGATCTTCAACATATCCATCAGCTTATCCACGTACAACGCGAACCCTGATGCAGGCATGCGCGGCCCTCCCACCAGCGATATCAGGTCATCGTACCTGCCGCCGCCGCCGACCTTCCGGCCCGACACGTAGAACTGAAACATGGCCCCGGTATAGTATTCAAACCCCGCACCTGAAGAGATATCGATGTGGTATTTACACCCGGCTGCCGTCAGCAATTTGGCGATGCCGATGAAATCGTTCAGGCTCGGCTCAAGCCCGGCCAGCGATTTTCCGACCATGGCGCTGATGTTCTCCAGATATCCGGCCGAACTGCCCTGCACATCCAGAAGTATCTTCAAAGCCTTCTTCAGCTCTTTATCCTTGGTCTTGACCTTGCCCAGTGCTTCAAAATCCCCTTCCAGCACCTGGTCGAATATCTTGTTCTGCTCCTCATTCCCCAATCCAAGCTCCGCTATGAGCGCCTTGATAAGCCCGGCGTGAGACAACCCGACCTCAAGCGCTCCGACGCCGAGAGATTCGATGACCTCGGACGCCAGCATCACAAGTTCGATATCCGCAAACGATCCCCCTCCCCCGATGAGCTCCACCCCGCACTGCCACTGCTCGCGGTGCTCCTTCCCCGTGCCCTCGAACGTGAATACATTGCCGACGTACGAGTAGCGCTTCACGCCGTCCTTACCCTTGCTGTGCAAGTGCTCCGCGCACATCCTGGCGATGGGTATGGTGCCTTCCGGGCGCAGAACAACACGCTCGCCGCTCCAGCCGTCCCAGTCAAGGAATGTGTATACACGACCCAGCATGCCCGGGGTCAGCGTGCCCGTAGCAGTGAACAAATGCAGGTATTCCAGCGTAGGGGTCCTGACCTCTTCATATCCCCAGCGCCCGGTTGTATTGCGGAACACATCCTCGATATGCCGGAACTTGGCCATGTCCTCCGGCAGAATATCGCGCATACCTTTGCACCGCGGCACCTTCATTATTAACCACCTTATACGAAGATAAAGCCATTCTACAATAATAATATGATACGTTCAACAAGCCGCATCTCGTCTGTCATTCCGAGCGAAGCGAAGAATCTCGTTCTCACCATACAATAAAGGTAGGGGCACGGCATGCCGTGCCCCTACCTTTTCCACACCCTCTCCTAGCCTCTCCCCTCAAGGGAGAGGTGTTGAAAAAGAGCAGCGCAGGAGAGTATCTCCTGCCGGGGTTTTAGGGGTGTCCCTGTAAGGGCTTGATTAATCAAGCCCCTTGTATCTTAAAATAAGGTGGTAAGATTAATAAAGGCACGGCAGACCGAGTGCCCCTTGGTCTCACAAGACCGCCGCGTAGCGAGGATCGTCGTGCCTTTACTTTCAAAGAGCCCGAACAGTTGCCCGGGCCAGATAAGCCCGCATCACGCAAGGAAGGGCCATGAAGGAGAAAGG
>JAYEHL010000084.1:0-16605 GCA_034659515.1 Chloroflexota bacterium
AGAAATATGGATTACCCGATCAAGTCGGGCAATGACAAGAGGTAGCGATGTGAAGGCAACCCCCTGTGGTTGCCTATCCGAAGGGCAGGCACGGGGGCCTGCCCCTACACGGTGGCCGACCGGGTGATAGCGATCGAGGGCAATAACAATGGTTAAGTCGACAGGCGATATGTTAAACGAACTCAAGGCTAAGATAGAAGAACTGATTCCGGATGAGAACTATCCCCACGATGCGTTTGTGATAATTACGCTCGAGGAGGCAATCGAGGCGGCGACGGAGGGCAATTTCGGAGTGGGTGCCGCGCTGGTCGACGGTGACGGCAGGCTCGTCGAGAGGGGTCGCAACCACGTATTCGCGCCGTACTTCCGCAGCGACATGCACGCCGAGATGGATGTGATGACCAGGTTCGAGGAGCGACATCGAGACGTCGACGGCATGGACGGTTATACGTTGTTCACGTCGCTTGAGCCGTGCCCGATGTGCCTCGGACGCTTGATTACGTCG
Source organism: Chloroflexota bacterium (assembly GCA_034659515.1). Taxonomy (GTDB): domain Bacteria; phylum Chloroflexota; class Dehalococcoidia; order E44-bin15; family E44-bin15; genus JAYEHL01. Next base: position 506 of record JAYEHL010000084.1, read on the forward strand.
GGCGTTAGGCGGGTGTACTACGCGGCGGTCGATGGGGACGGCGGTATGGCGGAGCGTCTCGACAGCATGCCGCCGGAGTGGCGGCAGCTGGCCGCGCGGCAGGAATACTCCCGGGCGCAGTGCTCGCTGGTGCTGTCCGATATCGCTCTTAAGATTTTCATGGCCACGGTCGGCGAGAACGATAGCAGGCTTATGAACCGCTGAGGATTGCGTGATCGCTGGAATGTAGTTCGGGTAGGTGAGATGAACGGCAAGGAAGGCGGCAAGTTACTGGCGGCGCGAATCGGTATAATTCTGGTGGGCATCCTGCTGATAATCGGCATCGTGCTGATATCGAAGGCGTTCTTCCGCGGGATGCTGACGGGCATGGCGCTGATGGGGTGCGTCGCTGTGATAATCTGGATGCGGCGCGCGATGAGGGGGAAGCGGTGAGAGAATCGACGTCGTTATCTTGTGAACGGTGGCAGCCGATATGAATGAGCCTGAACTGTACAGCGAAGCGGTGCCTTTCAAGCTGGCCAGGCCGATAGTCGGCGTATTCGTCGTATTGAGCCTGATGTTTCTCGGTATGTTTATCTACCAGATGGAAGGCGGCTCGCTTGGCGGCAAGCCGGCGCCGGACTGGTACTATCTGGTGATGTTCGTGGTGTTCGTGGCGTTTACGCTGCTGATGTTTAATTTCGATAAGCTTAAGATTCTGGTGACTTTCAGTTCCATTACCGTGGGCTACGGCAGGTTCAAGCGCGTGATGTCGTGGGAGGATATAAGCGATTGTTACGCGGACGAGTCATCGGTCTTCAGCTACGGCGGCTACGGCATACGCACGGGGCGGGTCAACGGCAAGTCGCGGCTGGTGTACAATGTGCTCGGTGGGGAGCGCGTGGTGCTTGCGCTGAAGAAGGGCAGGTTCAACGAGTTCGTGTTCTCGACAAACGATCCGGATGCGGTGATGAATGTGATTAAACAAAGGATTAGGGAGTAAAAGCTACTATTATTCTGTTCGGCTTGGTTAATGGTGAAACAAATGAAGCATAAGTTACCCAGCGAAATCAAAGAGCGGGTGAAAGACAGATTAAAGTATCACTGTGGTTTTACACCTACAGACGATGATATTGAGCGGGTGGATAGGATGTTGAGGAATGATTATATTGCTAGTCATGAGCAGCGAATCTTTTCTGAGCTTGAGGGGGAACACTTAATAAGCGAATTATTAAGACATAGAGACAGAATAGGAAGCTTGGAATTTGAGAGAATCTGGACTGAGAAGGATATCTTCAGATATTTGACACTTGCTAGTATGTGCTTTAGAGCGGGTATCCCTGCCGGGACGATTGTTTTGTGCAGGACTGCGCTCGAGGCTGGGCTACGAGAAAAGTTGGCAGAAAGTCGCGCAATGCAAAGAGGGGTGGAGGCCTCTAAAGTGCCGGAGGAAATATTAAACGAAATGGGGAAATTGGCACATAAACTCTTAAGTGAACTAATTAGTGATGTGGATACGGAGAAGGTACTTGATAGAAAGGTAATTGAAGATTCATTTCGGGAGGTCAAGTTTTTAAAGGAACCTAGCCATAAGATTCTAGATAAATTTATTCATGGAGATATTAGGTGGATGGTGGAGTTTGCTAGGAATGGGAGGGATATAAAAGTTGAGGGTGCACGCGGAAAAGTGCAGAAATCCAAGATGGTGCCTGATGGAAGTGGCGGATATGAAATGGTGTTTGAGAGTGAGGAAGAATATGAGTCACCACCTGTTGATAAATTACAAGAATACAAGATGATCCATATGATTGGGTCGGGAGAAATTGCGAGGGAGGTTCTCAAAGCTACGTATAGAGTGGCGGAAGTACTTTATTATGAAAATGTGTAATAAACGCGATCCGAAAATATCGATTCAGAGGTACTTATGAAACTCAAAGGTAAGGTACACAAATACGGCGCGAACGTGGATACGGATGCCATCATCCCGGCGCGCTATCTGAACGTGTGGGAGCCGGCGGAGCTGGCGGCGCACTGTATGGAGGACATCGATGAGAAGTTCCTCGAACGCGTCAAGCCCGGCGATATGATCGTTGCCACAACCAACTTCGGCTGCGGCTCGTCGCGGGAGCACGCGCCCATCGCCATCAAGGCCGCGGGCGTTTCGTGCGTCATCGCGCAGAGCTTCGCCCGCATCTTCTTCCGCAACGCCATCAACATCGGATTGCCGCTGCTGGAGTGCGCGCAGGCGGACGAGATATCGTTCGGCGATGAGTTGGAGGTGACGCTGGAGAGCGGCGAGATCATCGATGTCACCACCGGAAAGTCGTACAATGCCGAGCCGTACCCCGAATTCATGCTGGAGCTGGTTTCTAACGGCGGGCTTATCGATTATACTAGGAAAAAAATTCAGGCGAGGAAATAGAAGTGAAATTCAATATAGCTTATCTTCCCGGTGACGGGATCGGGCCGGAGGTGGCCTCCGAGGCGGTCAGGGTGCTGCAAACGGTGTGCGAGAAGTTCGGGCATAAGGCGATTCTCGAATACGGCGATGTCGGCGGGGTGTCTATCGACAGGCACGGCACGGCGCTGACGGACGAGACGCTGGCGATGTGCCGCAAGAGCGATGCGGTGCTGCTGGGCGCGGTCGGCGGGCCCAAGTGGGACGATCCGGATTCGGACGTGCGCCCCGAGGATGGGCTACTGGCGCTGCGCAAGGGGATGCGGTTGTTCGCGAATCTGCGCCCGGTGAAGGTTTACCCGATGCTGGTCGATTCGACCAACCTGAAACCGGAGGTCGTCAAGGGCGTCGATCTTATGGTCGTTCGCGAGCTGACCGGCGGGCTGTACTTCGGTAAGCCGAAGAAGCGATGGAGGACTGAGCAGGGCCGTCGTGCCGTCGATTCGATGGTGTACACCGAGCAGGAGATCGAGCGCATCATGCGCGTCGGCTTCGAGATGGCGCGCAGCAGGCGCAAGAAGCTGGCATCCGTCGATAAGCAGAATGTCCTCATGACCTCCCGCCTGTGGCGCGAGATCGCAATAGAGATGTCGGCGGAGTACCCCGACGTCGAGCTGGAGCATGTGCTGGTGGATGCCTGCACGATGAGGCTGATCCAGCGTCCGGCGCAGTACGATGTGATCGTGACTGAGAACACATTCGGCGATATCATCACCGACGAAGCGTCCATGCTCGCCGGCTCGATGGGGATGCTAGCGTCGGCCAGCCTGTCCGGGGTGCCGAAGGACGGGGCGCGCGTGCGCGGCATGTACGAGCCGATCCACGGCAGCGCGCCGGGACGCGCCAACCAGAACCTCGCCAACCCGATAGCCACGATAATGAGCGTGGCGATGATGCTGCGCTACTCGCTGGGTTTGCCGCAGGGCGCGGACATGGTCGAGAAGGCCGTTGACGATGCGCTGGCGGACGGCTGTCGCACGTATGACATAATGTCGGACGGGATGACCAGGGTCAGCACGCGCGAGATGGGCGACGCGATACTGAGGAAGGTGAGGGAGGCGGCGTAGCCGTGACGTCGGTGCAGCTCTACGACACGACGTTGCGCGACGGCGCGCAGCGCGAGGGCATATCGTTTACCGTCGCGGATAAGCTGCGCGTAGCCGCCAGGCTCGACGAGCTGGGCGTTCACTACATCGAGGGCGGATGGCCCGGATCGAATCCCAAGGACGAGGAGTTTTTCGACACCGCGCGCAAACTGACTTTGTCGAATGCGGTTCTCGTTGCGTTCGGCAGCACGCGGCATGCCAAATCGAAGCTCGAGGAGGATGCCAACCTGCGCGCGCTGATCGACGCGGGGACAGATGTGGTGACCATCGTCGGCAAGAGCTCCGAGATGCAGGTGACGCAGGTGCTGGAGACCACGCTCGATGAGAACCTGCGCATGATCGCCGAGTCGGTAGCATACCTCGTATCGAAAGACAAGCGCGTCTTCTTCGACGCCGAGCACTTCTTCGATGGCTACAAAGCGAATCCCGATTACGCCATCGAAACGCTGAAGGCGGCTGCGGACGCCGGCGCCGAGTGCATCGTCCTGTGCGATACCAACGGCGGCGCGATGCCGTTCGAGATCGCCGATATCATCGCCGCGGTGAGGGAGTCGCTCGACACACCGCTGGGGATTCACGCCCACAACGACTCGGAGCTGGCGGTGGCCAACAGTCTGGCGGCGGTCGCGGCGGGCGTCGTTCATGTTCAGGGTACGATCAACGGCTACGGCGAGCGCTGCGGCAACGCCAACCTGTGCTCCATCATACCGTCGCTCAAGCTGAAGATGGACGTCGACTGCGTAAGCGACGAACAACTGTCTAAGCTGAGCGATGTCGCTCATTTCGTCAGCGAGGTGGCCAACATGGCGCTGGACACGCACCTGCCGTACGTCGGCGCCAGCGCCTTCGCTCACAAGGGCGGCCAGCACGTGGCGGCGATGATGAAGTGGGCGGAGAGCTACCAGCACATCGATCCCGCGCGAGTGGGGAACGAGTGGCGTACGCTGGTGTCGGAGCTCTCCGGCAAGGGGAACATCGTGCGCAAGCTGAAGGAGCGCGGGCTTGAGCTTACGCTGGAAGGCGATGAGGCTAAGGCGATTCTGGAGCAGGTCAAGTTGCTGGAGAGCCGCGGCTTCCAGTACGAGGACGCCGAGGCGTCGTTCGAGCTGCTCATCCGCCGCGCGCAGCTCGGCTACACGGCTCCCTTCGAGCTTGTCGATTTCATGGTAGTCATCGAGAAGCGCCGCCGCACGTCCACAATCGAAAAAGAGGGGGAGCTGCTCTCCGAGGCGACGGTGAAGGTAAAGGTGGGCGGCGAGGTGATGCACACCGCGGCCGAGGGCAACGGCCCGGTGAACGCGCTGGACGCCGCGATGCGCAAGGCGCTGCTGATGTTCTACCCCGATCTCGAAGCCATCCGTCTGGTGGACTATAAGGTGCGTGTTGTCGATGAGGCGGGGGGCACCGGTTCGTACGTGCGCGTGCTGATCGAGTCCAGCGACGGTGAGCAGGAGTGGCGCACCGTGGGCAGCTCCACCAACATCATCGAGGCGAGCTGGCTGGCGCTTGCCGACAGCCTTGAGTACTGGCTGATACGCAAGGGCGCAAGGCCGGTTTAAGCGGGTTACACCTTTTTGGAGTCAGGATTTTCCTCATCCTCATCCCATTTGAGATGGTTGTATCGAATGTAGTGTCTGATATTCTGTAATTCATTTTCATCGCGGATAACGTGTTCGTAGTAGTTACGCTGCCACAGTTTGTAACCCGGCGTTCCTTGCGATTCGTTGATTCGTTTTGTCGTTTGATATTTGAAATACGCGACGATTTTTCCCAATGTAGGGGCGCGGTCTCCGCGCCCTATATTTTGATTTGGGCGGGGTGACCCCGCCCCTACGGTTTCGGAATTCAATATGATGATTCCGTGTATGTGATTTGGCATTATGACGAATTGATCCGATTCCACGCGATCAAAATGTTTCCGAATTTCATCCCATACAATTTGAACGATTTTACCCGCGTCGTTCAAAATCATTTGTCTGCCCGCGATCTCGCCGAACAAACATTCCCTGTCGTGGGTGCATGTCGTAACGAAGTACGCGCCCGGTTGTGAGTAATCGTACTCTTTCAGCCACATCGAACGATGGTTGCGATGGTCGATGCTGTCCGTCACTTTTGTTTTCCCACGGGTATGATGTAAAGCGGTCTCATTTCGTCGTCGAGGCCCAGGACCTCGCTGACCTTTCTGCCTTCGAAGGCTCCGATCATCACCGTCGCTAGGCCAAGCGCAACGGCCTGCAGCGCGATGTTCTCCGCGGCGTGGCCGGTGTCGATGTGAACGTATCGCTCGCCGCGCTTGCCGTAGGTTTTGGATGTGCGCTCGTATACGGCGCAGATCGATATGCACGCGGGGGCGTCCGAGATGCACCCCTGGTTGAAGGCGGCCGTAGCGCCGAGCTTGTCCCTGAAATCGCCACTCTTATGCAGGCTCAGCGAGTGCGCTTGCACGTTGTAACGGTATATACCCGCGTCGAGTCCTACGGTGTTGCCCGCTATCACGAATACCTCCAGCGGGTAGCTGGCCCCGGCGCTCGGGGCGGCGCGGAAGAAGCCCGCGGCGGTTATGCCCTGGGCGGCCCATAATAGTTGCGACAGTTGTTCCAGGTTCAACGCATCGGTCTTGTAGTCACGCACCGATCTGCGCTTGGCAATTGCTTCTTCGACTGATACTTCGCCTTGGAGTTTTGGTTCCGGCAGTTTGATCTCGGTCATAATCACTTCTCCTTAAAGCTTATCAACCTTTGAAATCCCCCTTGGTCCCCCTTTGCGAAAGGGGGACTGAATTGCTGTGGGCGCGGCATGCCGCGCCCCTTGTATCTTGACAATCAAGACAGTTGCTACTGCGATTAAATATCGTCGATCTGCTTCGTCCCGGCCTCGGCGATTACGATGCGATATACCTCTTGCAGCGGGATGCCGCGCTCGATGGCGATACGTTTGCAATCTTCGTATTCGGGATGGATGCCCGCTATCTCGCCTCGAAAGCGTTTGATCTTCAGATCGATCCTGCCGAGGCTGGAATCGAAGTTTACGGTCTCGCGTACGGCATGGTGCCGTTCGACGGAGCGCACCCTCATCCCCATCGTCGAGGTCTCGCGCAGCAGCGTATCGACTATCGCTGCCTCGTACTCCGGGTGCGCGAGGACGCTGAGCATCGTCGCGGGACGATCCTTCTTCATCTGTATCGGCGTGAACCATACGTCGGCGGCCCCCGCGGCGAAGAGGCGCTCCATGGCGTAGCCGCAGACCTCGGGCGACATATCGTCGATGTTGGTCTCGATGAGCAGCATGCCGCGTTCGTTCTCGATGAGGTTGCCGAGCCACAGCGCCAGCACGTTGGGTATCGCCTCACTGTCCCTTGCACCTATGCCGTAGCCGACGCGTTCCAGTGCCATCGTCGGCCTCTCGAACGAGGCTAGCGTCGTCACTATCGCCGCGCCGGTGGGCGTCACCAGCTCGACATTGCGCTCGGGCGTCGGCCTCAGCGGCGCGGCGGACGAAGCGATCAGTTCCAGTACCGCCGGCGCGGGAACCGGTATCGTTCCGTGCGTGCACTGCGCCGCGCCGCCGCCGGACGGCAGCGGCGAGCAGAACAACCGCTCGATGCCGAGCAGTTCGAATCCTATCACCGCGCCGACGATGTCGACGATGGCGTCAACGGCTCCCACTTCGTGGAAGTGAACGTCCTCGATGGGTATGCAGTGCACCTTCGCCTCCGCCTCGGCGAGCCGTTCGAATATCGATACGCTGCTCTTTTTTACCGCGGCGTCGAGGTCGCTTTTAGAAATGATGTCAATTATATCGCGCAGAGTACGCCTCGATCGGTCGCCGCCGGTCGAGACTGTCACCCTGGTGCCGTTTATCGCGCCACGCTTATCGGGCAGGGCGGAGATGCCGCAGCCGCTGAGATGAAGCTTGTCGATTTCGGCGGCCAAACGGTCGATAGGCAGCCCGCAATCGATCAGGGCTCCCAGCAGCATGTCGCCGCTGACGCCGGAGATGCAGTCGAGATATCCGATCTTCATCGCGCTCTCCTTCGGTCGTCGGCACCGCCTGGACGGTATCCGTGCGGATCGATGGTGATATGAGTATACCCCAGCCCCGTCAGCCCCTCAACCGCCTGCTGCCTTACGCCGTCGTCGCCGAGCAATTCCATGTCGTCCGGGCCGGCCTCGATGCGGGCGGTGTCGCCGTGGTGCCTGACGCGGAACTCCCTCAGCCCCAGCTTTGCGAGCGTCGCCTCGGCGCTGTCGATCAGCTTGAGCAACTCTATTGTGATGGGCGTTCCGTGCGGCAGGCGGGTGGTGAGGCAGGGGGAGGCGAGCCGGTCCCAGTCGGGGAGACCCAGGTCGCGGGATATCGCTCGCACCTCACGTTTGGTGATGCCTGCCTCGGCTAGAGGGCTGCGGATGCCGAGTTCGGCGGCGGCCTTCGTGCCGGGGCGATTATCGTGCGCGTCGTCGGCGTTGGAGCCGTCGAGAACGCATGTGAGCCCTTCGTCGCTCGCCATGCGCTTAAGATGTCGAAACAGCGCCAGCTTGCAGTAGTAGCAGCGCTGCGGATCGTTGGCGGTGAATCGCGGATCGGCCAGTAAATCGATGTCGATTATTCTGTGTCGAAATCCAAGCTGCTGCGCAATCGCTCGGGTGTTATCGATCTCGGACGGGGCGAATATCGGTGATGAGAAGGTCACCGCAAGAGAGTTGTCGTCTAGCTCTTCATTGGCGAGGAACGCGAGGAGGGTGCTGTCCACGCCGCCGGAGAAGGCCGTGAGCGCCGAGCCCATTCCGCGGAGCTGCGATCTAATCTGAGCCGACTTTGTGTTCACCTTTGGGCAGCGCCATCCTTAACGCTTCTCTTATCGATGTAGCGGCTATGGTCTCCATGCCGCGAGGGGCCTTGACGTTCGTAGAGTTAGGAAGCAGGCAGCGCTTGAATCCCAGCTTGGCCGCTTCGCCGAGACGGCGGTCGATGTGGGCCACTGAACGCAGTTCGCCGGACAGGCCCACTTCTCCTATCGCCACCAGGTTGGGGTCGATGACGGCGCCGCGCAGGCTGGAGGCGATGGACAGGGCGATGCCGAGGTCTGCGGCGGGCTCGTTCACTTTGAGACCCCCGGCGACGTTGACGATGATGTCTTGATTGCCCAGCGCAAGCCCGGCGCGTTTGGTGAGGACCGCCGAGATCATGAGCAGGCGGTTGAAGTCGATGCCGTTGCATGTCCGCCGCGGAGGCCCGAAGTTGGCGGCGCTGGTGAGCGCCTGAATCTCCACCAGCAGCGGCCTGGTTCCCTCCAGCGTGGGCACCACCACCGAGCCGGCGGCCCCTTCCGCGCGCTGTGCCAGGAAGACCTCTGATGGGTTGGACACCTCCACGAGGCCCTCGTTTCTCATCTCGAATATGCCGACCTCGTTCGTCGATCCGAAGCGGTTCTTCACCCCGCGCAGCAACCGATATGCGCTGAACTGCTCGCCCTCCATATACAGCACCACGTCGACCATGTGTTCCAGCACCTTGGGCCCGGCGATAGCGCCGTCCTTGGTCACGTGTCCGGATACCAGCAGGGGGACATCGGTTCCCTTGGCCCACTGCATCAGCCGCATGGTGCACTCGCGTATCTGGGTGACGCTGCCGGGAGTCGTGTCCAGCGCGTCGAGGTAAACTGTCTGTATCGAGTCGATGATCGCCAGGTCGGGGGCCATCTGTGCGAGGTGCTCCAGGATGGTGTCCAAGTTCGTCTCCGCTAGGGTGAAGAGACGCTCGCCGCCGATGCCCAGTCGATTTGCCCGCAGCCTTAGCTGTCCCGGCGATTCCTCGCCGGTGACATAGAGCACCGTCTTACCTGATTTCGCGGCGTTGGCTGAGACTTGCAGGAGGAGCGTCGATTTGCCAATGCCCGGGTCGCCGCCGACGAGCACCAGCGAGCCCGGTACGATGCCTCCGCCGAGCACCCGGTCGAACTCCTCGATGGCTAGGGCAAGACGGGGGCTCTCTTCACCGGAGACGCTGGAGAGTTCCTGGGGGGCGCTTGGGGAACGGGAAGACTTTGATCGAGTTGTAGAGGGTCGCGCCATTTCGGCGAAGGTGTTCCATTCCCCGCACTCAGGGCAGTGCCCCTGCCATTTCACGCTCTCTTTGCCGCACTGCTGACAGACGAAGATTTTACGATTCTTGTCCATGTAGCCCATTATACATTAGTCGCTGGGGTGGCTCAATGGAGATAAAAAATCAGCCCCGAAATTCATCGTCTCGGGGCCGATCGTTTTAACCTAAGGATTGCCTGATCAAGTCAGGCAATGACAAAAATAAATGGGGGTTAGGGGGTCGAATAGATATTCTTCATCTAGATACTAACGGCGGCAGAGGCTCTCTTGCGCGGAGATACAGCTTTGGTAACAGTCGGTTCCTCTAGCTCCAGTTGTATATGCTTGAGTATCCGGCTCTGCAGGGTCACGGTAGTAGCAACCTCTTGCCCATCCTTCCAGCTGATGTGCATCACATTCCCATCGATCGCAACTACTTTATATGTTCCCTTCCTGTTCGTGTACGTTTGCCCGATTTCAAAATTGGTTTCCTTTACCATAGCAGCTCCCTTCCCGGATCGGCCCTTGCTGTTGCCTTAAAAAGGCTATATCGCATGTGAGAAGCTTCGATGGCCACGTCCCGCGGACACACTCGCCGGCTTACTTTTCGACGGAAAGAACCGGCGGCTCGACGGCTTCGTCTTTGGCGATGACGGTGAGCGGCGCGCTTGAATGTTCGCAAAAGACGGATCGGGTATCGCTGTCTCAGCATAGTCAAAGCCCGGTAATTTCTTTCGCGAAAGCGCCTGCCCCATTATTTTATCAAGTTCTTTTACCATCGCATTGTCTTCGGGAGTGACGAGCGTGAACGCGTCGCCGCTGCATTCGGCGCGCCCGGTGCGCCCGATGCGGTGAATGTAGGTGTCGGGGGTATCGGGAACGTCGTAGTTGATGACGTGCGAAATGCTCTCCACGTCCAGGCCGCGGGCGGCAATGTCGGTGGCCACCATGATCTGGTACTCGCCGCCCTTGAAGCCGCTAATCGCGGACTGGCGCTGGCCCTGCGAGCGGTTGCCGTGCAGGCTGGTCACTTTGTAGCCGGCGCGCTCTATCTGCTCCGCCAGCCGCTTTGCACGATGTTTGGTGCGGGTGAAGATCAGTACCGATTCGGTGTCGGTTTGCTCCAATATGGCCAGCAGCAGCCGGGCCTTCGAGTTGCTCGTCACCGGGTACAGGGCATGCGATACCGTATGCGCCGGGCATATGAGCCCGACCGCGATTCGCTGCGGGCGATTCAGGATTTGCGCCGCCAGTTGCTCGACCTCCATCGGGAATGTCGCGGAGAACAGCATTGTCTGCCGCTTCGTTGGAACATGATTGATAATGCGCCGTATATCGGGCAGGAAGCCCATGTCGAACATGCGGTCGGCCTCGTCCAGCACCAGCACTTCCACTGCGTCCAGCCGTGCGTAGCGCTGTCCGATGAGGTCCAGCAGCCGTCCCGGACAGGCCACGATGATCTCCGTACCGTTTTGCAACGCCCTGATCTGTTGCGCGTTCCCGACGCCTCCGTAGACGGTGGCGCTGCGGATGTTGGTGCCGGCTGCGAAGTCGCAAAACGTCTCGTGTATCTGCTCGGCCAGCTCGCGCGTGGGCGCGATGATGAGCGCGCGGGTGCGGTTGCGCGGCCCGCTGAGCAGTTTTTGCAGTATCGGCAGGACGAATGCGGCCGTTTTACCGGTTCCTGTTTGCGCCGTGCCGATCATGTCGTTTCCGGCTAGTGCCGGGGGGATCGCCGCCTCTTGAACGGGCGTCGGCGCTGTGTATCCGGCGCGTTCGACCGCCGCCATCAGGCGCGGGTCCAGTTTGAATTGTGTGAAACTCAAGAATACTCCTTGTCTTTAGAAGTCAGGCTAATGTCAGCGAATCGAGCGAGACCCGAACTGTCGATAGCGTTCTCTGTCCCAGGTATCGGAACACCGTCGCAACGGGGACAGGTCAGGGTATTTTCGATAAAGCTTATTGGATGACTTTCTATGTATAAATTGTGAACTGAACTCCGGTCACCCAATACATTTAGAAACTTAGCCTTGAATGTAGAGACTTTTTCTCAGAGAGATCAAGGGGGGTCGCAGAAGGACTGGTAACCTTAATTCACTATGTAAAGTATACACGACAATCGCGATAAGTGCAAGGAAGTATATTTCAACCCCCTTAATCTCAAGGGCGAGGCGAGACTGGTTCCTGTAACGCCCGGCATATCACGCCCCGTCATTGCGAGCGAAGCGAAGCAATCTCTCATCACTACCTCATGCCATACTAATAACGAGATTGCCGCGTCGCTACGCTCCTCGCAATGACATATTATAGGATGAGGGCATCGCTATATCCCCCGGCAGAGGGAAGACCCTCTGCGCTCCCTTGTCGACGCCGATACAAGATATCCTACAGTTCTTTTATTCGCGAAGGTGTTCGTCGTTCCAAACAGCGCCTCATGTTTCAAACCAGCAGCCGCGCGGTGACGATGTTGCCAGGCATGACCACCACCGCTGAGCCGTCGCGCACCACCAGCGGCTCGATGTCGCGCTCGCGGGCGTCGCACAGGAACGCGGCGCGGACGGTGCGCCCGCCGAGTGTCAGCGCCACGGGCGATCCCGCCGCGGTGAGCGTCTCCAGCCGCACGATGATCCCATCGCCGCGTGAGGCGGGCTTGACGACGGTGACGAAGACGTCGGGGCGATCGACGATGGTCACGGACGCCGCCAGCCTTCGCAGCGCGGCGCGGCCTGCATCGTCCCACGGGGTTTCCAGCAGCTTGCGGGCGATGGCCGGGATGCCGTTCTCGCGCCAGTCGCCGGATGGAGTGAACATTATCGAGTAGTCGAAGATGCAGGGCTCCCGCTCGTGGCCGATGGCCGGGTTGGCCGGTATCGGCAGGAAGCCGAAGGCCCGCTCGCGGACGGCGTTGCGCAGGGCGATGAGTTCGATGCGGCCGTCCGGGCGGTATGAGACCGCGCTCGGCAGTTCGGTGAACAGCGCAACGCCGCGGCCCGAGGCGCCGTCGAGTATATGTACGAAGGACTGCATCGGCCAGAACGTGGGGTCGTATATTTTGCGCGGCGGGCGTATCACAGCGCCGCCGGGCTGATCCATCGCCAGGCCGTCCGCCGCAACGCCGCTATCGAAGCGCACCGTCACAGTGCGGCGCTCCACCGCGCGTCCCTCGACTCGCATGCGTATGACAGGAGAATCGCCGCTGAACCACATCGAGCGTCGCACTGTCTCCCCATCGATAATGGAATCGCATGTGACCTCGATCGCGCCTTCGTGCTCGATCACGTCCAGCGTCGCCGGGCGGTCGCCGGAGCGCGATGACTCGCTGAAGACGCCGCCGTGGAACTCCTGTCCCATGCGCCACAGCCCGCCGGAATCGCTGTAGCTGATGATGTCGTTCGATGGGCCGGTGAGCAGCAGCTTGCCGCTGTCGGGGTGGTGGGCGCATACGATGGCGCCGCCGTCATCGCCTGATAGCTCGATGGCGTAGTGCGGCGTCTCGATTCGCACCGGCCCTCCGTCGTCCGTCCACTTGATCGCACCGGCGGTCGATCCATCGCTTGTGTGAGGCACGGCATCGGGCGCGAGGCGCGATATGGCCGTCTCCGCCATCGCCGCGGCGCGTTCCAGCCACGGCACTTGCTCGCCTTCGGCCACGCGATCCGGTGAGGTGCCGGTGATGAAGTCGTGGTGGTTGGCCGTGGCCGCCGTCCACCAGGCGTCGGCCAGCTCGCCTTCGATATCGTTAACGGCGTCCTCGTTGCCCGGCAGCAGGGCCAGCCGCTCGGCGAGGAGCAGTCCGTCCGTCAGCTCGTGGCAGCGCCGCTTCAGCGAGGGGCGGGCGGTGTAGAAGCCGGTCCAGTACGGGTTGGGATCGAGCTCCATCGACGGCAGCCTCCCGCGGCGGCAATCGACGAGTTCGAGATAATCGTCCAGGCCGGCGTTGACGGCCCACAGGCCTTTATCGTGATAATGGTTTCGATTGTATCTGTCGAGTAGCGACACGAGGTCGCGTATCGGCGCGACGAAATCGAATCCGATGGGGCAGAACAGGTACGGCGTGCGGCTCAGCGGGGCCAGCCGCGAGGCGAAGCGCTGGATCTGCCGCGTCACGTGGCGGTCGGAGCGGTCGACGATGGCGAGGGGGAACTCGTACATGCGGCCGATGCCGTGGTAGGTGATGAGGTCGCCCTGCCCGTAGGTGAAGGCGTTCCAGTGGCACAGCACCTCGGCCTCGTCCGGGCCACGCCAGATGAAGTCGAGCGTCCGCTCACGCTTGAGCAACAGCTCAGCGCTGGAGCCGGGGCGCGGGAAGCGCCGTCGTCTCTCGTAGTCCGCGCCCATGAAGAACATCCCGTCGACGCGGGTTATAGCCGTGCGGTCGAAGCCGGCAGCTCGCAGCAGGGATGGCAACGCCGGTGAGCAGCCGAAGCTGTCGGTGAAATACGCCATCCGGGGCTCCTGCGTCATGCCGTTGGCCCGCAACCATTCCTGGCCCTGCAGCATGTCACGCAGCACCGCCTCCGACCGCGGCAGCAGCGTATCGGCGGTGGTGACGCCGCTCGATGTCAGACGCAGACGTCCCTCGTTGACCAGCGCCCGGACGGCGTCGCGGCGCTCCGGCCTGCGTTCCCAGTACATGCGCAGGAAGAACATGCACTCGATGGAGTAGATGCGTCGCGGCTCGCGCTGCAACGCTTCGATGGCGGCATCCAGGTTGCGCCCGACAAGCTTGAAGTATTCGTCGGAGGTGCGCATCCAGTCGGGATCCCAGTGGCTGGACTCGGCGAAGACGATCACGCTCCCGGCATCGTCCGGAATGCCGAGGCGGCGGCGCAACGGCAGCTCGCGCTCCGTCGTCTCTGTTGTAATCGCTGTCTGTTCTTTATCCATTTATCACCGCGAAGGTCGATCTTTACCCCTCTCGAGGGGGGCGCAGACGGGTAAATCATATCCGGTTAAAAGGATTTTAGGCATAATACACTCTGATTGGGGCTGCGTCAATGGAGAGCCGCTCGCAACGCGGCGGGAGGGCTAGGTGCTGTGCTGCAGGTCTTGCGTTGCCCGCTTCCTGGCGGCCCTGGCCTGGTAGTGGAAGTGCAGGTAGATGACTATGCTGAGTATGGCGGCGTAGAAGCACCACACCGACGGGAAGGTCACCGAGCAGGCCATGTATATCGCGATCGTCGATGAGATCAACAGCGCCGCGCCGAGGAACACCAGCCTGCGGTTGCTGGATACAAAGAACGGGACGGATACGGCGATGAAATAGGGCGAGAGGTACCATGAGGGAGTGACCATTTTGTACGATATGCTGTTGCTGGCGACCACGGCATCGACTGGGTTCTGGATTATGCATACTAGGTACCATATGCCGACGTACAGCCCGATGAGCTGGCAGAAGAGGATGATCTTGCGCCGCAGCCTTCCGGGTTCCACCATGTAGACCGCGAAGGGCACGAATATGGGCCAGAACACGAAGGCGATGAATATGAAAATGTAGGTCGTCGCCAGCTTGTACCCGTCCGATATCACGCCAGTGAGGCTCAACCACAGCACGCCCTCGACGAGCTGGTGCGCGGCGAAGATGATAGGGAACAGGGACAGCGGCACCTCGGATTTTTTCTTGGGGATGCGCAAAGTGGCGATGCCTCCGGCGGCGAGTGCGCCGCCGGCCGCGAAACTGGCGGGTGCGGAGAAACACATACTACATTACCTCGATCGACTTTGCGATGGTGATAAGCCTATTACACTTTACCAAGAAGCGAAGGTAAAGGCAAGACCATCCTCGTTTATTCGCATCGTTCAGACGGTTGGGATATAGAGATAACAACCTCGATCCGGTATCCCGGCTCAGCTCCTCAATATGTACTCGCTCATGGTCGAGGAGCGAATCTTTCGCAACTCAAGAAAAGCCGTCACGCTCCTGAGCATGCGGTACATGTTCACCGCCAGCTTGAAGACGTTCATCCTCCCCGCTCCATAGAACAGGAAGGGGTTTCTGTAATGGTGGACGGAGGGCCATGCCTCCTCCACGATGCCCTCGAACGGGGGCGCGTCCGGCGTCACGGCCTCCAGCACCACGTTGCGGATGTAGCGGGCGCGCGGCTGCATTGCTTCCGAGACGGGAGACTGCGTGCCGTGCCAGCGCTTGGTCCACTCATCGTGCGAGAGCTTTTTGGGGCGCTCCATCAACGTAATCGCCATGAGCACCGGCGATCTCTCGCCGTCGGGCCAGTCGCGCTCGTGGAAATGCCTGTTCCCGCCGTACTCGGTGTATATGGACTCGTCCACCACGTATCCCGCCACCGTGAAACCGTGAGGCTCCAGTATCTGCTCGATCTCATGGTGACGCTCTACATCGTCGACCCACATTGCGAGCTCGACGCTCAGCTCCGGCCCCGGATACATCTTGGGTGCCGACGACTTAACCTCGGAGAACTCGTCATCGATGTACATGGTCAGCTTCATGACGCCGGAGTC
>JAYEHL010000085.1:0-16594 GCA_034659515.1 Chloroflexota bacterium
CCTCTTGTTCAGAGTACTGTGAGCTAGCAGTCAAGAAATATGGTCCATGGAAAGGATCAATTCTCACTATTTGGAGATTGCTTCGTTGTAATCCTTGGAACTATGGAAGCTGTATTGATTTTCCATAAAATTGATGACTTTTTAAACAAACTGTGGCAAGCCTTATACACGAAGTTAGAGGATAGCTTATTAAGCTTAAGATATCATTAAAGATGACACAGCGTGCAGCCCCACCCAGGCTGATTCGGAGAGATAAAGGAGGTAGGTTATGAAAATTACACGGATTACCACAGTCTTGCTATTAAGCATCTTACTGATGAGTTCTATATCTTGTGGAGGGCCAAGTATTTTAAAGCCGAAGGTTAGCTATATCCCGTCAGGGTGGTATTTAGAAAACGAGAAGCCTTATGGCGAATGGCCGGATGAAGAGAACGGCTATCTTTACTATTGGGGTCCTGGAGAAGAGGATGGTGTCATGATACGGTACGGCACCATCCCTAGCGAGCTGGTAGGGAAAGAAGCTGATTCAGAGGCTTTGATCGATTGGTTTTCCGACGATTCGGAGGAAACTGGTGTTATGACTTTGGATGGTGAGGTGGCTGGCTATGCTTTGAGGCACTACTCATGGGAAGGTGCATGGGATCGGTATGATTACACTCTAAATGTCGTTTTTATCAAGAATGGCACTTTCATTTGGGTAAATGCTACCTACTATGAAGGTGAGAAATCAGAAGTAATGTCGCTCATAGAGAGTGTCACGTTTTAGATTGTAGGAGTACTCGTTCAGTAGATGGAGAAAGCCCTTGCCACAGTTTCCCGTCTTAACGGGCCGGAACGCGCTGAATTCTGGCGCAGTCGGTTTGAACGGTTTAGTCAGATGCCAGGATCAAATCGCAAGTTTCGGCGTATCATTACTATTCCAGAAAAGGATCAACTTAGTGATTACCTTGTTGAGATTATCTATGCGCTGATCTTTGCAGGACTTGGGTTTCAAGTTCAAGTAGAGCCTTACGGAGAAAAGGGGGCAGATTTCAAAGTTTTACGAAGGGGTGAACATGCCCTTCTCGAAATTAGGCACTTCCGAAGTGTTAATCCAGGCCCACAATCAATACCTCTTACCGAACAAGCCTTTCTTGAAGGCACATTTTTACTCGAAAAATACGGGGATCCAGAACGAGCCGTTAATAACGCGTTCGACAAACTTGCTCCTAAGTTTAAGCAAATAAGCAATGAAAATTCGATTATTGCTATTTGGAACGATGCTGATGATTTCGAGGATATTGAGATGGAATCGGTGCACCAGCTATTCCTTCAGATGGTTCGACAGTACAAGCCGTTATATGAGAATGTGGTTTTCATGCTTTATGGATCTGATTTGATAAGGAGTAATGCACAGCTTTACTGTTATCCATTGAAAACCGCGATTTCCCCAGAACAACAAAGTTGGATGGATGACCTTCGCCAATCGAGTGTGGAGCAACTTATCCAAGAGGCATTACTCTGAAAAAAACAGGATAGTCCCCCCCCCATTTCTCTGGTTTTCTGCCCCGTCTTTAAAAATCCCCCTCGGTCCCCCTTTGATAAAGGGGGAAGGTTAGGAACCGGGCAATGAAAATAAGTGTAGAGGCGTATGATCAGGTGCTCCTAAGTGGGGATTTGAGCCGAACGTCATTGCGAGGAGCCCTTCCATGATATTGGGGTATATGGAAGGACGACGCGGCAATCTCATCGTTCGTGTGGCACATGCTGTACCGGGAGATTGCTTCGTCCTTCTCTGGAAGGACTCGCAATGACAAGTGTCCTCCCGGATTGCGTCATCGTCTTTAAAAATCCTCCTCGGTCCCCCTTTGCAAAAGGGGGAGGATCAGGGTCGAGGCGGGCAATGACGTATCGAAACTCAACCCTTCTTCGGCGTGAGCTTGATGATGAGCACATCGGAGAGCGACGGTATCAGGCAGGCAATCCAGTCGAGGAATTTGACGACGGCGTTGGACATCCACTTCGGCATCATCGAGAGTATCTTCCCCCAGTAGGGCGCTGTCCACAGCAGCGACATTCCCCTCAGCTTAACGATATCGAACCTGTCCTTCACCGTCGCCTTCAGTATAGGACAATCGAACTTGTAGTTGTGGTCGTCCGGGGGCATCCACGGGTGCACGTGGCCATCCTTGCGATACAGCCGCTTTACAATGGGAAACCACCACTTGCCTAGGCGGCATGCCAGGCTCTCGTAGTTGGCGATGGCGATTATGGCCATACCGCCCGGCTTGAGCGACTGCGACATCTCCGTCATCGTCTTTTCCATATCGGCGAAATGATCCAGCGCGCCCTTGCAGAAAAGCTTGTCGAGTGATTGCGGCTTGAACGGTAGCACCTCTCCCAGCGCGCGTACCAGATACACGTTGGCATCGCCGATATGCTCCCTTGACCCGATCATCATCTTACTGGAGGGATCGAGGCCTATCGCCTTCGCACCGCTCTCGGCCAGCTTCAACGCATCCACACTGCGCCCGCAGCCGATGTCCAGTATCAACTCCCCATCCTTGGGATCGACCATCCCCATGACTATCTCAGACATCTTATCGAAGATGAACTGGGTATCGGGATGAATCGTCTCAGGGATAACGTTCTCATCTCCCCAATCAAGGTCAACAAAATCGATGTTCAGTTCCATCTATCCTCCGGTGAACTTTACAACAAGTTGGGCCCTATCAGGGAGGGCCCATTAGAAAGTGCACGCTCATAATAAAGCGATATTATTTTACCACAATCAAGCCACTTCTTGTTTGTACCTGGCCTTGCCCTCTTCGTAGAGGTCGCCGCCGTGCATATCGTTGATAACAATGGCCGGGAAATTATCCACCTCGATGCGCAGCAGAGCCTCCGGGCCCAGCTCCTCGTAGGCGATAACCTCCGACTTCACTATCGATTTTGCGATGAGCGCCGCTGCGCCTCCGACGCTGGCGAGGTACACCGCCTTGTTCTTCTTGATCGATTCCTTCACCGCGCCGGTGCGAAGGCCCTTGCCGATCATCGCCTTGAGGCCGGCCTCCAGCATGCGCGGGGTGTAGGCGTCCATCCGTCCGCTGGTGGTCGGGCCGGCGGAGCCGATAACGTTTCCCGGCTTGGTGGGCGAGGGCCCCATGTAGTAAATCGTCTGTCCCTCGACATCGAACGGGAGCTTATCGCCCCTGTCGAGGGCTTCCACGAGGCGTTTGTGGGCGGCGTCGCGCCCCACGTACATTACGCCGGTGATCAACACTTGATCGCCCGCTTTCAGGTCGGCAATGGTCTTATCGTCAAATGGTGAAGTGATATTCTTCTGCATCGCGCTTCTCCGATCAATATCTCAAAATATCTTTAGCGATTATGGTCCGTTGCAGCTCCAGCGCCTGATCCGATGCGCTGGCGGCGACGGCGTTGCGGCACAGCCTGGACATCGGCAGGTTTCTGGTGTACATCGGGCCGCCGTGAAGCTGCGTGGCGCGGTCTGAAGCGCGCTCCACCATCTCGGTGGCGAAGACCTTGACCATGGCGGTCTCCTTGTGGATGTCCTCCTCCAAGTCGGCCTTGAAAGCGGCGTGGTACACCATCAGCCTGGCGGCGTGTACCCCGATGGCGATGTCCGCAAGGTCACGATGGACGCTGGGCCGCTCCTGGATGAGATGCCCGAAGGCAGCCCAGTTCTGCGTGTACTCCTTGCATATCTCCAGCAGGCGGTCGGCGGCCCCCACGCACCTGGCTCCCTTGGCGATGCGCCGCTGCGGCAGCCACTTCGCTCCGAGGTGGAACGCCTTGCCATCCTCGCCGAGGACGTTCGCCGCAGGGACGCGGCAATTATCGAACGTGAGCACGATGGGCTCGATCACCTGTGCAAAGCGACCGGCGCGCTCGCCGGTGCCGGTCACGGTGTAGCCCGGCGTGTCGCGGTCGACCAGGAAGCAGGTCACACCGCCGCGCACGCCTTTCTCCTTATCAGTCACAGCGAAGACAATCGTAAAGTCGCCCGGGTCGGTGACATGGGCCATGCACAGCTTGCGTCCGTTCAGGACATAGTCGCCGTTCTCCCTTGCCGCCGTCGTCGCCATCGATATGGGATCGTCACTTGCCCCCTCGAGCAGGGCGACGCACGACCTCTTCT
This sequence comes from Chloroflexota bacterium, assembly GCA_034659515.1. Lineage (GTDB taxonomy): Bacteria > Chloroflexota > Dehalococcoidia > E44-bin15 > E44-bin15 > JAYEHL01. The sequence continues at coordinate 4,142 of JAYEHL010000085.1, forward strand.
CGTTGGTGATCAGCGGCTGAAGGTAACGCTGCCGCTGCTCTTCGCTGGCATCGAACAGGATGGGGGAGACATCGCCGAAGCTGAACGGCACTATCGTCTTCGCCAGCTCCTCCTCGACGAGGCACAGCCCCAGGAGCGGCAGGCCGGGCCCGCCGAGCTCCTCGGGGACGCTGATGCCCCACAGCCCCATATCGTCAACCATCTCGAACAGCTTCCTCTCCTCATCGGGAGGGAGCGCCACCCTGCCGGTGGTGGGGTCGCCTTCGCGCCCAAGTATCTCTCTCTCCAGATCCATCAGCTCGTCCTTGACGAACTGCCTTACGGAGTTTTGTACCATCTTCAGTTCTTCGGGAATCTCAAAATCCATCCTAAAGCTCCTATGTGAAGCTAGGTCAAAGCTTCTTCAACGTAAAGGTCCAGGTCAGGCTCCTGCTCGTCGCCGATGCGCGTCTCCAGCCGCGACATGGCCTCGACCATGTAGCGATTGACGATGTGGTGTTTGATGGTGGCATCCACTTGGGGGCAGACGAGGATACAATTAAAGCAGCGATCACAGTCCTCGCCCACGAGCGTTTCGAGCGCCATCGAGCTTCTCTGCGCCGTCTTCTCCAGCCGCGCTGGCTCGCGGGCGACTATCGGGCAGATATCCATACAATTGCCGCAGCCCAGGCATGCCACGCTGCCGACGATGTCATCGGTTATCTTCAAGGTATGATGAGGCGCGAACCCGCTGGACAGCAGGCGGACGCGGGCCACGGGGGAGCACTTGGAGTTTAAAATCTCCTCCAGTACCCCCTCGACCTTGGAGACGTCCGTCTGTCCCCTCATGATATATTCACGCATTATTCCAGTCCTCCGGCAAAGCTGCCTCTGAGGCTGGCGATGCGGCCGTGTCTGGTGTAATCGGGCAGCAGCATAGGAGATATCGGCCTGTCCTCCAGCCCCGCCTCTTTTATCTGTTGTTGCCACTTATTCACGTGGTCGAGCGTCGGTTTTCCTATCTTGGACTCCTTTGCGCGCTCCGCGGCGGCCTTGCCCGCCCTCCTGCCGAAGACAAAGATATCGAGCGTGGAGTTGCCCATGAGGCGGTTCCTGCCGTGTACGCCGCCTTCCACCTCGCCCGCGGCGAAGAGGTTGGCGACGGTTGTCTGTCCGTTGGCGTCGATTAGGATGCCGCCGTTCTGGTAGTGCAGGGTGGGATAGATCAGCACCGGCTCCTGTGACATGTCGATGTCGAAGCGCATGAACTGGCGCAGCATCGCCGGCAGCTCGCGGGCGATAGTTCCCTTGCCGCGGAGGATATCGATCATCGGTGAGTCCAGCCATACGCCGGGCTGGCCTGTAGGTGTGATTACGCCCTTGTTGCGCCCCTTGCACTCGCGAATTACGGATGAGGCTACGGCATCTCGTGTCTCCAGCGGGTAGATGAACTGATCGCCGTCGATGTTGACCAGATGCGCGCCGAGGCCTCTAACCTTCTCGGTCACCAGCTGCCCGACGATCTGCTCGGGATAGGCCACGCCGGTGGGGTGATACTGCATCGTATCGATAAAGATGAGCCTGGCGCCTACGCGGGAGGCCAGCACCAAGCCGTCGGCGGTTGCGCCGTAGTGGTTGGTCGTCGGGAACTCTTGATAGTGAAGCCGTCCTCCGCCGCCGGTGGCGAGCACCGTGGCCTTGGCTCGAACGATCGTCATCTCATTGGTCTCAAGGTTTACAAATATCGCACCGGCGACTTTCCCCTCTTCGTCCATCACCAGCTCGACCGCCGGTGAGAACTCGAGCACCTGTATATCTCGATTCCTCACCTCGTCACGCAGCACGCGCATCTCCTCGAGGCCGGTGTAGTCGCGCGCGGAGTGCATCCGCTTGCGCGAGGTGCCGCCGCCGCTCTCGGTCTTGAGCGATCCGTCGGTGTCCTTGTCCCACATTACGCCGAGCTTCTCGAGCCAATCGATGGCAAGCGGTGCGTCCTTGACCAGCGCCTCGACCAGCTCCGGTATGTTGTGGAAGCCGCCGCCGCCCATCGCATCCAGGTAATGTATCGTCGGCGAGTCCTGCGGCTTGGTGGCCGCCTGGGTGCCGCCCTCGGCGCCCACGGTGTTGGCATCGCCTAACCGGAGCTTGGTCGCCAGTATCACATTGGCGCCGTTCTCCTGCGCGAGGAGGGCCGCCGAGGCGCCCGCGCCGCCGCCGCCTATGACCAGAACATCGCATTCGTAGTCGACTGTCTCAAGGTCGATAATCTTTGGATCGACCCTCGTATTTCCCTCCAGCAGATCCGCCAGCTCGTTCGGCGCTTTGTCGCCCTTGTTCGGGCCGACCTTTATCTCACTCATGCCGCCGTCGACGAAATCGGGATGGAATCCCTCCAGCAACGCTTTCTTCTCATCGGGGGGCAGCGTGGGGTGCGTTTCCTGGAGACGCCGCTCCCTGGTAGCTGCAACTTTATCTAAGCTTTCCGCCATCTCTGGTGGGTACATATTCACGATCTCCTTCTATCAACGCTCGATGTCGCGTTCGTTATAGCGGCGTCGCAGCTCTTCATCCGGCATCTCCATAAGAGCCTTGCTCTCGGCATCGAACTTGCCGCCCTCGACCTCGGCCACCCGGTCTGCTAGATGCTGCGACCTGGGGGCGAGGTAGCGCCCGTACAGCCGTCTGCCCAGCAGCCCGATGTTGTACTGGGGCAGCCCCGCGGGGCACCGGGCGGCGCACAGCCCGCACATAACGCAATCGAATGATTTCTCCGCCAACGAGGCGATGTCGCCTTTCAGCGCATCCGCAATGTACGAAATAACCTCGATCTCCTGCGGGCAGCTCTTGGTACAGGAGTTGCAGCCCATGCACTTCATCAGATCGGGGTATAGTCGCAGAAGCGTCTCTCCTGTCGGCTCAAGCTCAGCGATATCGTAGATCGCCTTCTCAGCGGGGAAGAACGGTATCTGCGTCAGGTACATATCGTCCTCGACCACGGTCTGGCAGGCGAGGGCGTACTTGAGCTGTGGGTCGTCCTTGACGCGGTATATCGTGCCGCAGGCCCCGCAGAATCCGCTGCGGCATCCGACGCCGCGGATGAGCTTGTATCCGGCATACTCCATCGCCTTCTGGATGGTCAGGCCCTCCGGCACCTGATATCGTTTGCCCATGATGTAGATGTCGATCATTTTCGTTACTGTTTGAGTTTGACTCAAAGTACAGCCTCCTTGTGGCGTGCGCTGTGGCATTGCAGGTTTACCGCCACCGGCAGGCTGGCGATATGCGCGGGATGGGTCTCGACATGCACTGCGAGGGTGGTCATTCTGCCTCCGACCCCGCCGGGGCCGATGCCGGTTGCGTTTATTCGCTTGAGCAGCTCTCTCTCCAACTCGGCGACCTCTTCGTCAGGCGAGGGTTCCCCGACAGTGCGGATGAGCGCCTTCTTTGCCAGGTACATCGCCTTCTCGGCGGTGCCGCCGATGCCCACACCAGCGATGGTCGGCGGACACGGGTTGCTGCCGGCCTCGTCCAGCGCATTCACTACGAAATCGACCACGCCCTGGCGTCCCTGGGCCGGCTTGAGCACGACGAAACGGGTCATGTTCTCGCTCCCGCCGCCCTTGGGAGCGACGGTGATCTTCAGCCTGTCGCCGGGCACGATATCGATGTGGATGATGGCGGGGGTGTTATCCTTGGTATTGGCCCTGGCTGAAAACGGCTGCCTGACAGCGGATTTGCGCAGGTAGCCTTCCGCGTAACCCTGCCGCACGCCCTCGTGTACGGCCTCGCAGAGATCGCCTCCGGTCACGTGCGCGTCCTGCCCCAGCTCGATAAAGATCACGGCCAGGCCGCAATCCTGGCACAGCGGCATCTCCTCCCTGGCGGCGATAGCGGCGTTCTCGAGTATCTGATCGAGCACGTTAACGGCTACGGGCGATTCCTCTTCGTCGCGCGCCTTGCGAAGGGCTGACAGAACATCTTCGCCGAGGAAGAAATTAGCTTCCTTGCACAATCGAGCGACGGTCTTAGTGATCTCGTCAACTGATATCTCTCTCATGTCGACCGCTAGTCCAGCTTCATGATATCAAGCAGTTCCTGCACCGCGTCCGCCGATTTCTTCAACGCGGCGTTTTCCTCATCGGTGAGCTTCAACTCGATGACCTGCTCGACGCCTTTTGCGCCCAGCTTTACCGGCACGCCGCAGAACGTCTTTTCGATGCCGTACTCGCCCTCGAGCAGGACGGAGCACGGGAGAATCCGCTTCTTGTCGAACAGGATGGCCTCGACCATCTTGACCGTGGCCGCCGACGGGGCGTAGTAGGCGCTTCCCGTCTTTAGCAGGCCGACGATCTCGGCGCCGCCCTTGACGGTGCGCTCGACGATGGCATCGAGTTTCTTCTTCGGTATAAGCTCGGTCAGCGGAATGCCGCCGACGGTGCTCAGCCTGGGTATCGCCACCATGGTATCGCCGTGCCCTCCGAGCAGGCATACCGAGACGTCCTCAACCGATACGCCGAGTTCCATCGAAATAAAGGTTTGGAACCTTGCCGAGTCGAGCACGCCGGACTGGCCCATGACACGGTTCTTGGGGAACTTGCTCACGTGCCACGCCAGCTGTGTCATGGCGTCCAGCGGGTTGGTGACGCAGATGATGATGCATTTCGGCGAGTGCTTCACCACGTTCCCGGTGACTTCCTTGATGATATTCATGTTGGTGATGATGAGATCGTCGCGGCTCATCCCCGGCTTGCGCGCTATACCGGAGGTGATCACCACGATATCGGAATTCGCCGTATCATCGTAGTCGTTAGTCCCGACGATCTTCGAATTGAATGGGAGAATGGGGCCGCACTGGAGAATATCGAGGCTCTTGCCCTGGGGCAGACCCTCTACGATATCCACCATTACCACATCGGCATAACCCTTCTCCGCAATACGCTGGGCGCAGGTAGCGCCTACATTCCCTGCGCCGATAACTGTAACCTTACTTCGCATGGCTCTACTCCTTCATTTTAATATTATAAGGTATCCCGTTGTGAGTTTGTTTCAAGCATCGAGGGATACGAATACAAGTCGCAAAATAAAAAGAATCCAGCCTTTTGCGGATTGCTGCTGGATTCTGGTACGGAATGTAATCGCAACGGTCGAGTTCGTGCCAGTCCTCGACTTTCAGTCAAAATGTTGGGTGCGAGGAAATTTATCAAATCGGTCCTCTTGGTATATCAACGGATAAGGCTCTTCATTGAAAAACCCTGAATCCCGTTATAAATCATGAGAGTGAGCGCTTCTTACTCCTTTTCGATAACTACGAGTATGTCTCCCTTGGCTACCCGGTCACCTGCTTTGAATGGCAGTTGCGCAATCTTGCCGTTTATCGGAGAGGGAAGGACGCTTTCCATCTTCATAGCTTCCAGTATGACTACAGTATCACCGGTCTTTACCGCCTGGCCTACCTCCACCACATATTTGATAATAGTGCCGGGCATCGGAGAGGCCATCGCACCATCGCCGGCCGCTGTCGGGACCGCCTTTGGCTGCGGGTTGGCCGGCGCCGCGGCGATTGGCTGCGCAGGCTTGGGTGCCGGTGACGGCGCTACGGTTGCAGCTATAGGCTGGCTGACCGTGCGCGATTCGTCGAGGGGATCAACCGCAACCTGGAAGTAATCTTCGTCCACGAATACGTTGTACACGCGGGCTGACGCGCTTCTCGCCGGCGCTTCCCTCTCGACTTTCTCGACCAGCTTGCCAGCCTTGGCCTTGGCGATCAGATCGTCCTCCCGCTTCACATCCTCCAACGTCTTGGGCTTTATCTCGTCGGGAACCGGCTCAAGGCCATACTTCCATTTCAGGAAGCGCATCCCGGTCTGCGGATACATAGCATATACGAGAACGTCGCCGATGTCCTTAGCAATATCCTTGGTATCCTCCTTGGCCTTCTCCATCTCCGGATCGAGTGTATCGGCGGCGCGTACCTTTATCGGCTTCTCACCCTTCTCGTACCCCTTGAGTGCCAGCTTCTGTATTTCGGGATCGACGGGGGCCGGGGGCCTGCCGTAGAGACCGTAGAAATAGTCCTTAACCTGGCCGGAGATCATCTTGTAGCGGCCGAAGAGCACGTTCTGCACCGCCTGGACGCCGACTATCTGGCTGCTAGGCGTAACAAGTGGAGGATAGCCCATATCCTTGCGGGTGCGGGGCAGCTCTTCGTAAACCTCGCTTATTCTGTCAAGGGCATCGGCCTCTTTAAGCTGACTGACGAGGTTGGTGAACATACCGCCTGGAATCTGGTGGGATAGCACGCCGGTGTCGATTACTGATACCTTGCTGCTGTCGAACAGGTGCTTGTACTTGGGCGCTATCTTCTCCAGGTGCTCGCCCAGTCTTAGCAGGGTCTTCATGTCCAGCTTAGTGTCCCTGTCCGTTCCGCTGAGGGTGGCGACTACGGGCTCGACGGCCGGCTGGGATGAGCGCAGGCCGAAAGGCGCTAGGCAGCAGTCGACTATATCCACTCCCGCCTCGGCCGCTTTCAGGTAGGTCATCGAAGCCATTCCGCTGGTGTAGTGAGTATGCAGTTGGATCGGTATCTTCACCGCCGCTTTTAAGGCCTTCACCAAGTCATAGGCATCGTAAGGCGAGAGCAGTCCGGCCATGTCCTTGATGCAGATGCTGTCCGCGCCCATGCTTTCGAAAATCTTGGCTTTATTGACATAGTATTCAATGGTGAAAACCGGACCGCCGAGCCTTGGCTCGGTCAGGGTGTAGCTGAGGCAGGCCTGTATGTGCTTGCCCGCCTTTTTTATCTCACGGAAGGAAGCCTCGACGTTGCGTTCGTCATTAAGCGCGTCGAAGACGCGGAACACATCGATTCCAACCTCTGCGGAGTGCTGCACAAACGCCTCTACAACGTCGTCGGCGTAGTTGCGATATCCTACAAGGTTTTGTCCGCGCAGCAGCATCTGAAACGGGGTCTTGGGCATTAATTTTTTGAGTATGCGTACCCTCTCCCACGGATCTTCGTTGAGAAAACGGGTAGTCACATCGAAGGTGGCTCCGCCCCATACTTCCAGGGCGTGAAAACCCATTTTGTCCATATCGGCGGCAATGGGTTCCATATCCTCGAGCCGCATCCTGGTGGCGAATGAAGACTGATGCGCATCTCTAAATGTAGTATCCATTATCTTCAGTGGGTTTTTCTTTGCCATTATACTCATCTCCTTTGAATCGAGCGGGGAGCGCACAACCTTAACTGCCAGGTCGTGCGCGCACGCATCATTTCACCTATACCGTAGTATTTCCAGTGGCTAACTGCGATGGGACGAGGCCTTTCGCTTATATGCAGCGCTGCTGCCTCTTCTTCGTATCGATCTACGGCAGCCAGAACCGCCGCGATTGTTTTCTGTTTCCTGTTCATAGCGCCTCTTTAGAGCGGGATGTTACCATGCTTCTTAGGCGGGTTGGAGTCCCGCTTGTTCTGGAGCATCTCAAGCGCCTTGATAAGCATGGGGCGTGTCTCTCTGGGGTCGATGATATCGTCGATATATCCCCTGGCGGCTGAGATATAGGGGTTGGCGAGCTTGTCCTGATATTGCTTTATCAGCTTCTGCCGAGTCTCCGCCGGATTCTCGGATTTTTTAATCTCTTCTCGGTACACAATGTTTACCGCGCCGTCGGGTCCCATCACGGCTATTTCGGCGGTCGGCCAGGCGTAGTTCATATCTCCGCGCAGGTGCTTGCTGCTCATGGCTACGTAGGCGCCGCCGTATGCCTTCCTGGTGATTATAGTAATCTTGGGCGCTGTAGCTTCGGAATATGCATAGATTATCTTGGCACCATGCTTGATTATCCCGCCGTACTCCTGATCGACCCCGGGCATATACCCCGGGACATCGACGAAAGTGATAATCGGGATATTGAAGCAGTCCAAGAATCGTACAAAGCGTGCCGCCTTAACCGAGGCGTTGATATCGATGATGCCCGCCGATACTGTGGGCTGCTGTGCTATGATGCCGACCGAACGGCCATCGAGCCTGGCGAATCCGGTGAGCATGTTTTTGGCGTAGTGCTCGTGGACCTCCATGAACTCGCCGCCATCGAATATCATCTTGACGACATCCTTCATGTCATAAGGCTTGTTCGGGTCATCGGGCACTACCGTCAGCAGGCCCTCCTCCATCTTGTTTGGAGGGTCGCTTGTGTCGGTGAATGGGGTGTCCTCCATATTGTTCTGCGGGAGATAGCTGAGAAGGCGGCGTACCATATCCAGGCATTCCTGGTCGTTCTGCGCGACGAAGTGACACACGCCGCTGTGCGTGGCCTGCGCCATCGCTCCACCCAGTGCCTCATGGGAAACTTCCTCACCGGTGACGGCTTTGATTACATCCGGTCCGGTGATATACATCTGGCTCGATCCCTGTACCATGAAGACAAAGTCGGTGAGCGCGGGCGAGTAAACCGCCCCTCCGGCGCTGGGTCCCATTATCACCGATATCTGCGGGATTACACCGGATGCCAGGGTATTCCTGAGGAATATCTCGCCGTAGCCCGCGAGACTCTCCACGCCTTCCTGGATGCGGGCCCCGCCCGAGTCCGCAAGTCCGATGAATGGCGCACCGTTTTTCACGGCGAGGTCCATGACCTTACAGATCTTCTCGGCCATTACTTCCGAGAGAGAGCCACCCAATACGGTGAAGTCCTGGGCGAACAGGTATACTAATCGTCCGTTTACCGTGCCGTATCCTGTGACTACTGCGTCGCCGGGGTGTTTGGTGTCGGCCATGCCGAAATCGTTGCAGCGGTGGGTGACAAATGCGTCCAGCTCTACAAAGCTGCCTTCATCTAAAAAAACGGCGACTCTCTCACGAGCTGTCATCTTACCCTTTTCGTGCTGGGCCTTGATGCGCCCTTCGCCGCCGCCTTTTCTTGACTCTTTTCTACGCTTGTTAAGGTCTTCTATCCTATCTTGTATTGCCATATTACCTCCGGGAGGCAATGTTATATAAACAGCCAAACACTATTATATAATTCCCCGTTTTAAAATGCAACAATTTAGCTATGGCTATTTTTCCCGGTGTAACATGTTCTTGGCTAAAAGGATAATCTTGAGGGCCCTCTGGGCAATGGGGATATCGATCATCTTTCCTTCCAGGGAGGCGGAGGCGAAGCCTTTGGCAGTGGCCTCCTCGAAGGCGGTGAGCACCCTTGTGGCGTGGGCTACCTCATCCTCAGTAGGGCAAAAGATACGGGCTACCGTCTCTATCTGACTGGGGTGGATGATGAACTTACCGTCGAAGCCGAGCTTTCGGGCGAGGTCGGCCTCGTTTATCAATCCGTCCTCATCCTTGAAGTCGTTGAACGGTGTATCGATGGCGAGGACGCCGGCCGCTCTGGCGGCGATCACCACCTTGGTTCTGGGATAGAGGAGCTCGGTTCCCTCCTCGGAGCGTATCATGCCTGTCTCCAGTACGAGGTCGTTGGCGCCGAAGATGACTCCGACGATGCGCGGGGAGGCGCCGGCGATCTCGTAGGCGTTGATGAGGCCTTTGGCAGTCTCGATCCAAGGGAGCATCTTGACGTGGCCCTCGGCGATGCCTCTCTCTTTCTCTAGGCGTGTCAGAAGTGCGTCCACCTCGGCAATATCCCGACCTGTGGATGGCTTCGGTTGGCTGATCCCGTCTAACTCGGGGATGGTTACTGCATCCATGTCTTCCCGTGCCATCCCGCCATCGAGGGGATTTATCCGAACGTAAGTCTTGCTTCCGTTGCCGGTTAACCTGGGCAACCATTCCCGCACTATGTTGCGGGCGCGGGCCTTTTCCTGATAAGGAACAGAGTCTTCGAGATCGAGAACAATGACATCCGCGTTGAGCTGTTGCGACTTTTCTATCATATTCTCTCTATTGCCGGGTACGGATAGGACGGTTTTTATCAGTTCCATTTTAAGCCCCCAATAAAGGTTATAATTACATAAACTTACTTAAATTACTATAAGCTATTATATCAGGTTTGTCAAGAGTTTCAAGCGCGTTTGTGTTGTGTTAGAATCTGTTACTATGAGTATACATGGAATTGGTGCCACACGCTGCGGCGGAATGGGATTCCTATGGGGAGAGCGGACCTATGTGATGGGGATTCTGAATATCACATCGGATTCCTTCTCCGGCGATGGGGTGGGCGACGACGTTGAGGGCGCTGTTCTGCGAGCCGGACGCTTCGTTGAAGAGGGCGCTGATATTATCGACGTTGGTGGCGAGTCTACACGCCCCGATTCGTCGCCGATATCGATAGAAGAGGAGATCGATCGTGTGATACCGGTCATCGAAAGGCTCAGCATCGAGGTTGACGTTCCGATCTCGATCGACACGTACAAATCCGAGGTGGCACGACGCGCTCTTGAGGCTGGAGCCGATATGATAAACGACGTCTGGGGTTTGAGACGCGATCCGGAGTTGGCAGACCTCGCTGCGCAATACAACGTTCCACTGGTCATCACCGCCAATCAGCGAGAGACGTCATACGATGATGTAATATCGGCGGTAATCGATTCATTGACAGAGGGTATCAATCTTGCCCTGGAGGCTGGTGTGCAGTGGCAGAATATCATCGTCGATCCGGGCATCGGTTTCGGCAAGACGCTGGAGGGTAACCTTGAAGTACTGCGCCGACTCGGCGAACTGCGCTCGATAGGCAGGCCCATTCTGCTCGGCACGTCGCGCAAGTCGATGATAGGGATGGTACTCGACCTGCCCGCCGATGAGCGTCTGGAGGGCACGGCGTCCACTGTCGCTATCGGTATCGCCAACGGCGCCGATATCGTCCGCGTGCACGATGTGTTACAGATGAAGCGCGTCGCTGTCATGGCAGACGCGGTGGTGCGGGGGCTGCGTAAATAGATGGAGGCGTATCTGGGTCTCGGATCGAACCTCGGCGACCGGCGGGCGAATCTGGCGGAGGCGTTGCGCTTGTTGGCCGAGCGCGTCGAAATCGTGACCGTATCGTCCATTTACGACACCGTGCCCGTCGGCGTGGGGGAGCAGCCGCGCTTTCTCAATGCTGTCTGCGGGATCGAAACCGGCATCGGCCCGTTGCAGCTGCTGTCGCTGGTCAAGGGCATCGAGGCGGACATGGGACGCGAACTCAGTTTAAAGAATGCCCCCCGCGTCATCGATATTGACATAATACTTTACGGCGATGCAATCGTGGAGTCGCCGGAGCTTACAATCCCTCATCCGCGAATGCGCGAGCGGGCGTTCGTGCTGGCTCCTTTCGCGGAGATCGCGCCGGATGTGGTTCACCCGGTCGTCGGTAGAAACATCGCCGAGCTGGCGGCGGAAGTCGACGGTGGGGACGGTGTTGAGAACGTCGGCAAGCTATAATGTCATTTTGGGGGAGTCCTTCCGTGGAAGGACGACTGAAGAATCTGGAGGACTGGAATGTATGAGATATCGGTGCGTGAACACTTCGATGCGGCGCATGCGCTCAGGGGATACCGCGGCAAGTGCGAGAATTTACACGGCCATCGCTACGAGGTTGTAGCAAATCTTCGCTACGAGGAGCTGGACGATATCGGGCTGGCGTGCGACTTCGCCGTCGTGAAAAAACACCTTCGAGAGGTACTATCCGGTTTTGACCACGTTTCCTTGAACGATGTCGCGCCGTTCGACGAAATCAACCCGTCGGCGGAGAACATCGCGGCCAAAATTTATGAGGAACTCCACGAAAGGAAGCTCCCCATATTCACAGTTCAGGTCTATGAGTCTCCTGATAGCTGGGTCACCTATCAACCCGGCAGGTGAGACTGTTACTTGGTTTCTTTTTCCTCGGAGATCTCCGGCGGCGATTCGATCTTGGTTATGGCCATGATCCAGCCGATCCAGAAACCCAGCATCAGCACTACAAAGACGACGATAGCTACAGGCACAAGCAGCGCCCACGCGACCTTATCGTATTGCAGGACGATGCCGGCGATGAACGCCGCGCCGGCTAACAGTGTACCGAGGCATATGAGTAATCCAACGATGCGAGACATCCGGATGTTACCTCCTATTATCTAAGTCCGCAACTCGGGCGGGAGCAGGTTAGGGATGGTGTCTTCGATAGGATATGTCTGAGAGCATTTCTTGCAGTAGAGGGAACCCTTGACGATTTCCTTCTCGTTCTCTTCCACAACGGTAAGTTCCAGGTCTCCCTTACAGAGCGGGCAGGCCAGGATTTCCATCATGTTCCTTTTCATCGACCCTCCTTTGACGTGCGAATAGAATTCTACAGCACAAGATTGTGTTAAGTCAACTTTGGAGACGGGGATAGATATATCAAACCGTCGGATAATCTCCCAATATTACGGTTATCGTGTAGCAACTGTCTTGATTGTCAAGAGTTTTCTATACAAACTGGCGACCAATGAGAACCATTTTTAAGCATAGCATTCAGGATTGTGAGAAGCTTGCGCATGCACGCAGTGAGGGCCACCTTTCTGGG
>JAYEHL010000086.1:0-3236 GCA_034659515.1 Chloroflexota bacterium
TCCGTAAAAGGACTGTTGCTTCGATTTGCTTCTCAGCATTGCTTAATCTCCTTGGCAATTCCTCTGCCTTAATCATACCTCGAAAAATATTTCGCCTCAATAAATCTTCGACTTTTTCAGCAGTCTCGCAGTGTTTACACGCTTTACGCCACAATAAGGACACGCAGTTGCGATTTCTATTGTTTCCCCTTTTCTAGGTAATAAATTACTGAGGCGTGTTATTAGTCGGCTCACTAACCCACGTGGTAAAACATCTTCGAACCCTCGATGTTCCCCTCTCGTATAAGGCTTACTTGCACTTCTCGTTAGCTGGATTAGCACCACTACAATCACTATTAGTAAGATTGTTCCAACTACTATTGCCGTTACCAACAGAGTCCTCCCTGCAAGAAGTCTATATGGGTCAAATAGAAATATATAAGGTGTGAATACTTTAATGCTGTGCAATAAACATTGTCAAGCTAACACCTTCTTGATTGCTATAATCTCCCGCCAGAATTATAATTCTCACATGTCAGACAAAGAGAAAAAACTCCTAGTGCTTTTCGACGGGCACGCGCTGATACACCGCGCGTTTCACGCGCTGCCGCCGTTTGCGACAAAATCGGGTGAGGCCACCGGAGCCGTATCCGGCTTCGCCAACATGATCCTCAAGGTGCTTGGCGATCTCAAGCCCACCCACTGCGCCGTAGCGTTCGACCATCCCGCGCCGACGTTCAGGCACAAAGAGTACGCTGAATACAAAGCGCATCGTCCGCCCGCGCCCGAGGAGCTTAAGAGCCAGTTCGGGCGGGTGCGCCAGTTGGTCGATGCGTTCAACATAGCCAGCTTCGAGCTGGAGGGCTACGAGGCCGACGATCTGCTCGGCACCCTGGCCCGCCAGGCCACAGAGCAGGGGATCGACACCATCATCGTCACCGGCGACATGGACACGCTGCAACTGGTATCCCCGCACGTACGCGTGCTGACGCCGCGCCCGGGCAGGCCGTTCAGCGATACCGTGCTGTACGATAACGATAAGGTAAACGAGCGATACGGCCTCTCGCCGGAGCAGGTCGCCGATTTCAAGGGTCTCAAGGGCGATCCGTCCGACAACATACCCGGAGTCCCCGGCGTCGGAGAGAAAACCGCGACGAAGTTATTGCAACAATTCGAGAGCGTCGACGGTATCTACGAGCATATCGTCGAGGTGGAACCGGTCAAGTTACGGACAAAGCTAACGGAGAGCGAAGCGGAGGCGCGCCGCAGCAAGATGCTCGCAACCATAGTTACCGACGCGCCGGTCTCGCTCGATCCGGCCGCCTGCGCCAGGAGCGCACTCGATCGTCCGAAGGCGCTGGAGCTGTTCCGCGAGCTTGAGCTTAACAAGCTGCTCGGCAAGCTCGACTATATAGCGCCTCCTGTGCGGGAGGAAGCGATACAGGCCGCGACATCGGCGGAGGATTATCGCGTCGTCGATACGGACGTGGCGCTTGACGAGCTTATATCGATGCTGAGCGGCGCACCCTCCTTCGCCATCGATCTGGAGACCAACAGCCTGGACCCGCTGTACGCCAACATCGTCGGGCTGTCGTTCTGTATCGAGGGAGGCAAGGCTTTTTACATTCCCGTCGGACACCGGGTTGGAACGCAGCTGCCCTTTGACAAAGTGAGCGAACGATTGAAGCCGATACTCGCCGACACCGCCGTCGCCAAGATAGCCCACAACGGGAAATACGACTCGACCGTGCTCGCCGGGCACGGCATCGACATGCAGAATCTTAGCTTCGACACCATGCTCGCGGCCTACCTGCTGAGCGAGAAGTCGCTCGGCCTCAAAGCGCTGGCGTTCAACCGCCTCGGCATCGAGATGACGCCCATCACCCAGCTCATCGGCACCGGCGCGAAGCAGACGTCGATGGATTACGTAGCGATACCGGACGCCGCCCGCTACGCCTGCTGCGACGCCGATATGACATGGCGGCTGGCGGGCATCTTCGAAAAGGAACTGAAGGAGCAAGGGCTGTGGAAGCTGTTTAGCGATGTCGAGATGCCGCTCGTGCCCATCCTGCGCGAGATGGAGCGCACCGGCGTGTCCATAAACATCGAATCCCTGTACGCGATGTCGCAGACCCTCGGGGCGCGCACCGCCGAGATCGAGGCCGAGGTGCACGATCTGGCGGGCCAGCAATTTAATTTGAACTCACCGCAACAGCTTGGGATGGTGCTGTTCGATAAGATGGGACTCCCCGGCGGCAAGAAGACCAAGGGCGGGTTCTCCACCGACGCGTCGGTGCTGGAGGGCCTCAAGGGCGTGCACCCCGCGGTCGAGCTGGTGCTGGAATATCGCCAGCTCTCCAAGCTGAAGTCGACCTATGTCGACGCCCTGCCGGCGATGGTGAATCCGGTGACCGGCAGGATACACACAAGCTTCAACCAGACAGGCACCACGACGGGGCGGCTGTCATCGTCTAACCCCAACCTGCAGAACATCCCTGTACGCGGCGAGCTGGGCATGCAGGTGCGCAAGACCTTCGTCGCCGGAGAGGGCTACGTATTACTCAGCGGCGACTATTCCCAGATCGACCTTCGCGTGCTGGCGCACCTGTCGCAGGACCCGCAACTGCTCGATGCTTTCCGTCGCGGCGACGACATCCACCGGACGACGGCGTCACAGGTATTCGACGTGTCGCTGGACGACGTCACGCTGGACATGCGCAGGCTGGCCAAGACGGTCAACTTCGGTGTTATCTACGGCATGAGCGGCTATGGGCTGGAACAGGCCACCGACCTGTCGCGCGCCGAGGCGTCGCAGTTCATCAAGACCTATTTCGATAAATACGGCGGCGTGAAGGAATATCTGGAATCGACCAAGCAGCAGGCGCGCGAGCGTGGATACGTGGAAACGATGATCGGGCGCAGACGCTACATCCCCGATATAAACAGCTCGAACGGGCAGGTGCGGGCGTCCGCGGAGCGCATGGCGATAAACATGCCGATTCAGGGCACCGCCGCCGATATCACCAAGCTGGCGATGATCCTGGTGCAGCGCGCGATGGACGACAGGGGGCTGGGCGCGGGCGGCAGGGGCTGCCGCATGCTGCTCCAGGTGCATGACGAGCTGGTGTTCGAGGTCCCGCCCGAGGCGCTCGATGACATGAGACGGCTCGTGATCGAGGTTATGCCGAACGCCCTCAAGCTGGACGTGCCGCTCACTGCCGACGTCAAATCAGGCGATAACTGGGGCGAGATGCGGT
>JAYEHL010000087.1:0-3221 GCA_034659515.1 Chloroflexota bacterium
AGAGGATTCGAACCTCCGACCTCAGCGTCCCGAACGCTGCGCGCTAAACCGGACTGCGCTACACCCCGTGGCACATAGTATATCCTCTGGGAGCCGTGTTGGCAACAAAATCATTGAATTGCCCCCTGTCTAGCGCTATACTTGTTTTCATGAAATATTGCGTTCTTATCATCGACGGCGCCGCCGGATGGCCGCTGGACGAACGTGGTAAGAAGACTACGCTCGAATTGGCCTCGACACCCAACCTCGACCGCATGGCGAGGGACGGCGTCGTGGGGCTGGTGCGTACCGTGCCGCCGGGGATGGAGCCGTCCAGCGCCGTAGCCTGCATGTCGGTGCTGGGTTACGATCCGGCGGTTTACTACGGAGGCAGGAGCGCCATTGAGGCGATCAGCATGGATATCCCCTTCGACGAGAACGACGTGCTGTTTCGCTGCAACCTGGTGTCGATCCGCGACGGCGCGATGCGGAGCTATTGCGCAGGGCATATCACCAGCGACGAAGGGCGCGCCCTCATCGAAGAGATAGATGCGAAGCTCGGCGGCGACGGCGTCAGGTTCTATCCCGGCGTCGGCTACCGTCACATATGCAAGCTCACCGGTCGCGGGGACGCCCTGTCCTCCGTCTGCACTCCGCCGCACGATATACCCGATAAACCGATAGCTGAATATATGCCGCACAGTGATGGGAGCGACGTGCTCGTCGATCTGATGGAGAGATCGAAGGGTGTCCTGCAAAACCATCGAATAAATATGGAGCGCGAGGCGCGAGGCGGTATGCCGGCGAACATGATATGGCTTTTCTGGGGCAGCGGCAGGATACCGGAGCTGCCGTCGTTCAGGGATAAGTACGGGCTGAGCGGCGCGATGATCTCGGCGGTGGACCTGCTGCGCGGGCTGGCGAAGATGTCCGGTCTGGACGTTCTGGAGATAGACGGCGTTACCGACAACATCGATAACGACTATGCGGGACAAATCGCAGGCGCTCTCGATGCGTTCACCGATAACGATATCGTCGTCGTGCACGTCGAAGCCCCCGACGAGGCGGGCCACGGCGGCTCCATCGATAACAAGGTAAGGGCGATAGAGGACATCGACCGAGAGATGGTTAGCCGGCTGCATTCGTTCGACGGCGGCGATCTGAGGGTGCTGGTCATGCCGGATCACCCGACGCCAATTGCCATTAAGACGCATACTACGGAGCCGGTGCCGTTCCTGCTGTGGGGCAGCGGTATCGACGGCGGTGATGCGAAACGTTTCAGCGAGGCGGAGGCGGCTGACACCGGTTTGTTTATCGATAAGGGTTATACTGTTTTGGATAGATTGGTTCGCGTTCGGTGCTGACATATGGAGGAAGCATGGCGATAGTGGTACAGAAGTACGGAGGCAGCTCTGTTGCGGATGTGGAGAAGATAAAGAATGTGGCGCGTCGGGTGGTCGCGGCGAAGGAGAAGGGTAACGATGTGGTAGTCGTCGTCTCAGCGATGGGCAAGACGACCGATCAGCTGGTTGCTTTAGCGCGGGAAGTAACGAATCGTCCCGACCCCAGGGAGATGGACATACTGCTCTCTACCGGGGAACTGGTCTCCAGCACTATCGTCGCGATGACCATCAAATCGATGGGTTATGATGCGATAAGCTTGAGCGGTGCGCAGGCGGGCATACTGACCGATGCCGTCTACAGCAAGGCTCGCATCGTAGATATCGAAACGAAGCGTGTTGAGGAAGAACTCGAAGCCGGTAAGATCGTCGTTGTTGCCGGTTTTCAGGGCATTACCCCCGAGATGAATGTGACCACGCTGGGACGCGGCGGCTCCGATACGACGGCAGTGGCGCTCGCGGTAGCGCTCAAAGCGCAGGTATGCGAAATATACACCGACGTAGACGGCGTGTACACAGCCGACCCGCGCCTTGTCCCCGATGCGCATAAATTGAAAGAACTCGGGTATGAAGAGATGATGGAGCTGGCCAGCTATGGGGCTAAGGTGTTGCACCTCAGGTGTGTGGAGCTTGGCGAGATATATGAGATGCCGATACTGGTAGCTTCCAGCTTCACGGACGCACCGGGCAGTTTAATTCATGGAGGCATGGATATGGAAGTAAGGGCAAGAGTTAGAGGTATCGCTATAGATCCGAACATGGCAAAAGTGACGATACTCGGCGTTCCGGATAAGCCCGGTATCGCCAGCGCTCTTTTCGAGGCTCTGGCGAAGGCGAATGTAAGCGTCGACACAATCGTTCAGAACGCCAGCGTGGATCGCATAACCGACCTGACCTTCACTGTGGCGAAGAGCGATCTAGATGGGGCGATGCGTGTTGTTGAGCCGATCGTGAAGGAGATCGGCGCCAAAGGGTGTGTCGCCGATTCGAAGCTCGGAAAGATCAGCATCATCGGCATCGGTATGCAGAACACCCCGGGATATGCTTCCACGATGTTCCGCGCGTTGTACGAAGCGGGCGTGAACATCGAATTGATCACCACCTCCGAGATCAGAATAACCTGCATCATCAGTGAGGAGAAAATACAGGATGCCGTTAGCGCCTTGCACCGCACATTCGAATTGGATAAGGCCGAGGATGTGGTCTAAGGGGGGGGATTTGCAGCTTAGCGTAGTTATTCCGGTCATCAACGAGGGCGACAACCTTAAGGAGCTTCTGCCCGCGCTGCATGATGTGGCGTCGCGAATCGCCGCCGACCACGAGATAGTACTGGTGGACGGCGGCTCCGTTGATAATACATGGCAGGTAGGCGAGGATGGCGGCGCAACTGTTTTACGACAGCAGGGACGAGGGTACGGAGCGGCTCTTCGCGATGGTTTTGCGGCGGCGCGAGGCGAATATATACTGACGCTGGACGGCGATATGTCGCACCGTCCGGATTTCATACCCGGCATGTGGGAGAAACGCAACGATGCCGATGTTGTGATCGCATCGCGTTACGTCCCGGGTGGGTCGGCGGATATGACCGTGCTGCGGTGGTTCCTGAGCCGCGCGCTCAATAAATTTTTCACCATTGGGCTTTCCCTGCCCTTCCGCGATATCTCAAGCGGATTCCGGCTGTACCGCGCGTCGCTCTTAAACAACCTGGATATTACGAGTTCGGACTTCGACGTTCTTGAGGAGATACTCATAAAGGCATATGGTAGCGGCTATAAGATAGAAGAGATCCCTTTTCACTACGCCCGGCGTAAAAGCGGCGACAGTCATGTTAATCTCTTCATG
>JAYEHL010000088.1:0-16311 GCA_034659515.1 Chloroflexota bacterium
TACACCTCCGCCTTGCCGGCTAGCGCGCCGGTATGCGAGGCGACCGATCGTGAGCCCGCATCGCTGGTGCCGCCCTTCCACAGCAGTATTGGCTTCTCCTTCGACACCTTCCTGGCGACATCGAAGAACCGGCGCCCGTCGGCTACGCCCTCGATATATCCGACGATGATCTTCGTTGCCGGGTCCCGTCCGAAGTACTCAAGGAAATCGGCAGCGTTCAGATCGCACTCGTTGCCACAGCTTATCGCCTTGCTGAAATACACCCCCATACCGGAGGCGCTGATGGGCAGCGACACCGTCATCGACCCGGAATGCGATAACATGCCGACCGAGCCGCTCTCGCCGGGCATTCGACCTGCGTAGTTGATCAGGTTACTCTCGGGGCAGAAGATGCCCACGCAATTGGGGCCGATCAGCCTAGTACCGCCGGCGCGAGCGATCCCGGCGATCTCCCGCTGAAGCCTCAGCCCTTCAGCCCCGTTCTCAGCGAACCCCGAGGTGCAGATCACCACCCCTTTTACACCCTTGGCCACACAATCCTTAACGATATCCTTCACCGCTTTCCGGGGGGAGAATACGAGGGCCAGATCGACGTCGTGGGGGATTGCCTGGGCGGTAGGGTAGGCCTTTATGCCGGCGACCTCTGTCTCGTTAGGGTGGACGATATACAAACGATCCCTGTCGAAACCCTGCTGGATAAACCCGCCGAGGTAGAAGCCTCCCAGGTTTCCCGGCCGGTTGGAAGCGCCTATTATAGCCACTCCGCGCGGATGAAATATGCGTTCTAATTCAGCAACGACATCCATATCGAATATCTTATATTACACTGGGAGGAACAGACAAGGTCGGTTTTTCACTTACCGACACCTTTACCCGCCTGAGCGATAGCGCTGATATTGCGCCATCCTGCTCAATACCAGCGCCGCGCGTCTGCCGTCATCGTATATGGCGATACCTTTGGCAGGCTTTGGCTGCTCCATGAAAAGCTTCAGGGCGGGCGTGGTTATCATCATAACGGGCTTCGATAAAGTGCGCGTAACCTCCAGAACTTTATTAACATAATCTGGAAGCCAGCTGCCTGTGGTCATGATGATCATATCCACCCGGTCGTCCCGACCCAGCACACCCAGGGTGTCTATGAACAGCTGGCTGTTGAACGTCGAACTCATTCCGAGATCGACGGGATTATCCGAGCTGGTCCCTATTTTAGGTATAAACTCCGCGAGCCGTTCCCCGGAGCTTTCGGAAAGTGTTGCCATCTCGAGCCCGAATTCCGTGCATGCATCGGCGATGGCAACCCCCATACCACCCATACCGGATATTACTGCGACACGATTGCCCTTCGGGAGGGGCAGAAAGTAAAACGCCTGCAAACAGTCCAGCATCTCCTCGGCGCTATCCACGCCTACGATTCCCGCCTGCTTGAACACGGCATCCCACACCTCCGGGTCTCCGGCGAGGGCGCCGGTATGCGATGCGGCCGCACGCTTCCCGACGCCGGATGTTCCACCCTTCCAGATAATTATCGGCTTCCGCTTCGAGATGTCCCTGGCGAGCTCGAAAAACCTCCGCCCATCCTTAACCCCCTCCATATAGGCAATAATTATCTTCGTCTCGGGGTCTTGACCAAAATATTCAAGGAAGTCCACGGCGTTAAGGTCACACTCGTTGCCGCAGCTTATCGCCTTGCTGAAATGTATGCCCATAGCCGACGCCGCCACCGGGAACATCACGGACAGCGAGCCGCTGTGGGAGAACATGCCTACAGAGCCGGACTCTTTAGGCATCACGCCGGCGAAGTTGGTTACGGAGGACGAGGGGCAAAAGATTCCGACGCAGTTGGGACCGATGAGCCTGGTGCCGCTCTTCCCAGCGATATCTACGATCTCCTGCTGGAGATTCACGCCCTCGGCGCCGTTCTCGCCGAAGCCTGAGCTGCACACGACCACGCCTTTAATACCCTTACGGGCGCAATCCTCTATCACACGCGGACCCGACTCCCGCGGGGAATATACCAATGCCAAGTCTACATCGAAGGGGATGTCTCCAACTGTAGGATAGGCCTTTAATCCAGCGACCTCTTTTTCGCTGGGATGAACTGCGCAAAGCTTGTCTTTATCGAATCCCTGCTGGACGAATCCGCCCAAGAGGAACCCTCCCAGGTTGCCTGGACGATTCGAAGCGCCGACTATAGCGACGCCGCGCGGATGAAATATGCGCTCTAATTCAGCAACGACATCCATACATATTCCTAACCAATAGAAAAACGGGGATGAAACGCCGGATAGACTACAATTGAAGCTGCTCTAGCTAAGTCTTCTTTCAGTTACGGCGCGCCATGTATCAAGCAGCGTCTTGCTGTCGAGCAGGTCATCGGTTGCAGAGTAGGGATCGACATTCCCCAGCATGACCCGCTCCAGCGCCTGACTCAGGGACTCGTCCTTGCGAATAAGGGATAGAATCCTGTCACGAATTGTGCGCTCCACAACCTCAAGGAACTCCGACTTGCGCTGCTCCTGACGCTGGACAGCGAGCTGGCCCTGCTCATCAAGCGTGCGGTGGTGATTCTTAATCTGCGCATACAGCTCGTCTACTCCTGTATCATTAACCGCCTGGGTCAGGAGTACGGGGACCTCCCACCACTCATGCTTGGGGTTCAGTCGCAACATCTGCCTCAGGTCGTCGGCCACGGTCTCGGCCCCGTCCCGGTCCGCCTTGTTGACCACGAATATATCGGCGATCTCGAGGATGCCAGCCTTCATCGCCTGGATAACGTCCCCCGCCTCGGGAACAAGCACCACGATAACCGTATCGGCTGCATCCATGATGTCCAGCTCGGTCTGCCCTACACCCACTGTCTCGATGAGCACGAAGTCCTTATTGAAGGCATCCATGAGCTTGATTACTTCTTTCGTGGTGGGCGAAAGGCCTCCGCGGCTGTCCCTTGTAGCCATGCTGCGTATAAATACCTGAGGATCCAGATAGTGCTGCTGCATCCTTATGCGGTCTCCCAGCACGGCGCCGCCGGAGAAGGGGCTCGATGGGTCACACGCAATGATGCCTGCCGACTGATTATCCGCCCGCATCTTCGCCGTTATGCGATCTACGAGGCTGCTTTTGCCGCCGCCCGGCGGGCCGGTAACGCCGACGACGTAAGAGTGTCCCAATTTAGGATATATCTGGGACATAATAAAGGGCACCTCAGGTGCCCCCCTCTCTATCATAGTGATCAAGCGAGCCAGGGCTTGCTCTTTCCCGGCAAGCATTCCTTCGATCAACTCCTTAGTATCCGCCATCTAATCGAATCCTCTAAATCAGATTTTTGCTACGAGCTTTTTAAAACCCGACGTTCAACTATAACACATCTTCCCTTACGTATGTCAAGGAAGGCAAATAGGCCCTTTAACTCAGTTTCGATGGCCGCGCCTCGAGCGGGCCGATGACTCTCGGGGAGACAAAACAACGCCGATCACTGCGCACCGGGGGAGACCGTCGATACCAGTGCGCCGTACATCTTCTCAAAAGCCATAATATAGCTGTCAAAGGCCTTCTGCGTGTTACCGGGCTTCTCCTGCTTCATAATGAAAACCGCCCACTCGTTCGCCGCCGTCACTATACTGGCCTTGACTTCCGCTTCCAACATTTCGTCCTCCTGATATCTTATTTATCCGGGCAGCCCCTCGACTAAGAAATCTTAAACAGATATACCTGCCTTCTGCAACTGTTCATGTATCGCTTTGTTGTTAACCTCGATGACCTTGAGCATGGTCAAATAAGAAGCTACGATAATGTCGTCCGTGGACAGGCTCCACTCCTCGAACTCGCGTGTCAAATTATCGAAATGTTCCTTCACCTTCGGGAACTCATCGCCGTGAACGCCTAGTATCTCCTCCAGCTTCATCTCATCCTCACGCATCACTCTTACGCTGTCACCGAACGAGGAATCGAAAGCCAAACACAACTGCTCGAAACTCAACCCTAGCATCACACGCCTCCTTGTTCACTATACCTGTGCAAATTATAACATAATGCAGCTAGTAGCGATGAACTCAAGAACTACGCATCGCATTCGATCCACCCAGTACGTCCGACTCAACACGATCGATCCACGATCGCGACGTGTGTTAAAATACCCCATCGGAGGTGGTATACGATGTCGTGTTATTTACGGCACATCAAGGATATTCTCGACGAGGCGGGGATCGAGGAAATCAAAGAGAACAAGAAGCACATCGACAGCGCCGTCTACGGGATCGTAGCGCCACATGGAAAGCTATCAAGCGTAACGTGCTGTCCGACGAGGCCGGAAAGATGAAGTTCATCGAAAGGCTGAAGGCCGCTCTGGACTGATGCAAGATTCGATCACTGAGACTGCAGGCGATGACGCGACCGTACGGATCGCCGCCCATGCTTAAATCCTCGGTCATCACGCACTTACCGTCAAAATATCGATGAACATCACATCGACCTGAGCCAATCTTCAAAGGGATATTGATTTACCTCATCCAGGTGGTTATACTTATAAATCCTCGAAACGATCGAAACGTTAAAAAGGAGGCCTGAGATGGCGGAAGAGGAAATCGGCAGGGTAGACGACTTCTTTTCTCATCCGGTGGTGGCCGGCATTAAGCTCACCGGCACAATCAAGAAAGGGGATATCATCCATATAAAGGGACACACCACCGATCTGGAGTTCACCGCATCGTCCATGCAGATAAACAACGTCAACGTAGATGAATCCAAACCGGGGGACTCCATAGGCATAAAGGTTCCCGACCGTGTCAGACACGGGGACGTAGTCTACAAGATCACTTAGCCAGCGACTGCATGAGGTTGGCAAGCTCGATGGCGGTCTCGGCGGAATTGAAACCGGCGTTGCCCATCTTGGTGCCCGCCCGCTCGATGGCCTGCTCCAGGGTATCGGCGGTGATCACTCCATAGACTACCGGAACGCCGGTATCCAGACCCACCTGCGCCACGCCCTTGGTCACCTCGGCAGCGATATAATCGAAATGGGGCGTGCCGCCCCTGATGACTGCACCAAGGCAGATAACGGCGGAGTACTTGCCTTTCTCAGCCAGCTTCTTGGCGGTGAGAGGGATCTCGAAGGCCCCGGGGGTCCATACGATATCGATGTCGGCCTCCTTGACGCCGTGGCGCGTCAAAGCGTCTCGCGCGCCATCGAGGAGCCTTCCGGTGATAAATTCGTTAAAACGCGATACGACCAGCCCGAATTTCAACCCCGCTCCGACAAGAGTACCTTCATATTTCTTACCCAAATCAGCCTCCTTTCCCGATAAGCCCGATCCTTTGCTATTTCCCGAATACCTCATCGCTGCTCATGCCTAAAGCAGCATGTATATCGAAGCGTACGGAGCCGACCATTGCCTTACCGCGCACGGCGTCTGCGATCTTGCCCGTCATGCTGTTGCCGAAACCAGCGCACATCTCTATCACGCCGCAGCCTTCGTCCGCCAGCTTCACGGCCTGCCCCAGCGCCTGATCCATGTTGGCCACCATCTGAATGATCAAATCAACGAAATCGGTGGACAGCACCGTTCGATGCTTCTCCGGATCAGCATCCGGAACTATCGCCAGAAATGCCGCTTTCATCGCCATGTTCTACCTCCGTAGCATCAATCTTCTCGATTCGGCTCTTCCGCTGCGTCCAGGTTCAAAATGTGCCCCAGCTTCTGTTGCTTTGTCTCAAGGTAGCGAAAATTAATGGGGTTGGGGCTCACCTGCAACAAAACCGTTTCAACAACGTGAAGCCCGTAACCTTCAAGGCCCACAACCTTCTTCGGATTGTTGGTCAAAAGACGAATGTTCTTCAGCCCAAGGTCGGCCAGTATCTGAGCGCCGATCCCGTAGTCGCGAAGGTCGGCGGGAAACCCGAGTGATTCGTTTGCCTCCACGGTATCCATACCTTCATCCTGGAGGGCGTAAGCCGCTATCTTGTTGTGCAAGCCTATGCCCCGGCCCTCCTGCCGCATATAAACCAGAACGCCGCGCCCCTCGTCCGCTATGGCATTGAGCGCCAGGGCGATCTGCTCACCGCAATCGCACCGCAGGCTGCCGAAAACGTCGCCGGTAAGGCACTCGCTGTGCACGCGCACCAGCACCGACTCGTCGCCTGAGACATCTCCTTTGACCAGCGCGACGTGCTGATCCGGGTCGATTACGCTCTTATATGCAATTGCCGTGAACTTCCCGTACCTGGTGGGCAGACTCGCCTGCGCCACCTTGGTTACCAGCTTCTCATGGCGACGGCGATACGCTATCAGGTCTGCCACGCTTATCATCTTCAGTCCGTGCCGCCCGGCGAATACCTCCAGCTCGGGCAGTCGCGCCATTGTGCCGTCCTCGTTCATGATCTCGCATATCACGCCCGAGGGATAAAGCCCGGCGAGCCTGGCGAGGTCGACGATGGCCTCTGTATGCCCGGCACGCACTAAAACGCCGCCCTCCCTGGCACGCAGAGGGAAGGTGTGGCCCGGACGCGCGATATCGTCCGGCCTGGTGGCGGGATCGAGCACCGCCTTGACGGTAGCCGCCCTGTCATATGCCGAGATGCCCGTGGAGACCTTCTTTTTGGCCTCGATGGAAACGGTGAACGCGGTGTTGTGCTTCGAGGTATTATCCCCCACCATCAACGGGATGTTAAGCTCATCGAGACGCTCGCCGATGATGGGCATGCAAATCAGGCCGCGTCCGTACCTGGCCATGAAGTTGATCGCATCGGGGGTGACCGCCTCCGCGGCAATAGCCAAATCGCCCTCGTTCTCGCGGCCCTCATCGTCAACGATGACGACGAACTTCCCAGCTTTTATATCTTCTATTGCCTCTTTTATAGTGTGAAGCGCCATCGATCTTCTCGTCCTCTACAGAAAGCCGTGCTCGGCTAAAAATTCCTTCGTTATCGCCGATCCGCCCTGGCTCAATTTCTCCACGTATTTCGCTATTATATCCACCTCTAAGTTTACCACATCCCCAACCTTGCGGACGCCGAGGGTGGTCTCTCCCTGAGTGATGCCCACCAGCGAGACACTGAAGGATGCGAGGTTACATTCTACAACGGTAAGGCTCACGCCGTCTACCGCTATAAAACCCTTCTCGACGATATATCTTATTATCTCCTTGGGTGCGTCAAATTTCAATAGCAGCGCACTCCCCTCGAGTCGCACCGAGCTCACCCTGCCCGTTCCGTCAACATGTCCCTGCACGAAATGCCCGCCGAAGCGCCCCTGCGCCGCCATGGCTCGCTCCAAGTTTACCCTGTCGTCCGACTGCAAGGAACCGAGATTGGTGCGCCTCAGCGTCTCCGGCATGACATCGACGGTGAAGGAATATGGCGTCAGCGACGTCGCTGTCAGGCACACGCCGTTGACGGCAATACTGTCGCCGACCCTGGCCCCGTCCAGCACCCTCTCGGCAGCGAACGTTAGCTGGCTGCTTCCGACGCCGGTTACGGTTCCAATTTCTTCTACGATCCCGGTAAACATAGTCTTCGCTTCCTGATCAGCTATTTACTTTCCTCTTCTCCATCACCCGGCGGAACTGTTCATTGGCCATATCGACGTATATCTCCTGCGGCAGAAGTTCACGACTTATCGTATCCAGTTTGTCCTGAGATATCTTTCCCTCTCTGAACAGCTGCCGCCCGGCGTCCCTGGCCACCTCGACGATATCACCGACAGGAGACCCCATATCCAGCATCGTCCGCAGCGCCTCGCCATGAGGCCTGAGCAGCGCCCCGGCGAACTCCAGGGGCGGGTCCTGGCACAGCTTCTTAATATGGGCAACGAGCGGCTCGAAGTTATCCATACCCCACAATCCGCAGTTGGACACAAGGACGACCTTGCAAGGCTTCTCGTTCTCACCCGGTATATGCCGCGACCGCCCATCTACCACCTCCATAAAAGGGTCCGCCAGCGGCATCATACGATCTACCATATCTTTCATCTGGCCGTTCATGCCATAGCTATATACCGGCGTGGCATAGACGATAGCGTCCGCCTCGCGCATCTTGGGCAGAAGCCACTGCATATCATCCTTCTGGGCACATACCCCCGGGGTCTTCAGCCAGCAGTTGAAGCATCCCCTGCACGGCTTGATGTTGAGATTATAGTTATAATATAAATCGACCTCGGCCCCGGACTCGATCATACCTTCCAGGAACGGGGTAAGGATGAGCGCGGTGTTGCCTTTATCCATCCTTGGACTTGAATTAAACGCTAAAACCTTCAGTTTGAATCTCCTCGCTGAGATACCCCATCATCATCACATCCTTGCCGCAACGCTCAACCCTTATGCGATCCAGCTGCATCGCCTGCCCGATCCTATAAGCCCCCTGACCACCGACGGCCATCTTCGCGACCTCACCGCCGATGATCACCGGCGCAACGAAGACGACCACCTTGTCCACTAAATAGCCATCGAAGAAGGAGCCCAACAGGCTGCTGCCGCCCTCTACCAGGACACTTGTTATATTCCTCCGACCTAATTCGGCCAAGAGCTCGTTTAAATCCACCATCTCCTTCCATGGCGGCATAGTTACAATCTCCGCCCCAACGTTCTCGAGTTCTTTGACTACCTCCGGCGGTGCCTCCGGGGTTGTAGCGACCATAGTCGTTCCCGGCTCGCTGAACACCTGTGCCGTCGTCAGAGTGCGTCCTTTACTGTCTACAATGATACGAAGGGGATATTTCTCATCCCGGCCGTCCCTCACCGTCAACCGCGGGTCGTCCAAGATTATCGTGTTCACTCCCACCATTATGGCATCGGATGCCCGGCGCAGGCGATGCACGAACCTTCTGGACTCCTCGCAGCTGATCCAGTGGGAATCGCCGATCCTGGTAGCAATCTTACCATCAAGGCTGATGGCAAACTTTGCTGTAACGAAGGGAACTCCGGTGGTAATGAACTTGAAGTAGGCCTCGTTGATCTCCCGCGCCTCCGCCTCACGCTCGCCCAGGCAGGTGGCTATACCGGCCTCCTCGAGCTCCGCCCTGCCCCTGCCCGCAACCTTGGGATTAGGATCGAGCGTGGCGATATGGACATCATCTATTCCGGCATCGATTATCGCCTGGGTGCACGGAGGTGTGCGGCCTTCAAAGCAACACGGCTCGAGGGTTACATACATCGCAGCGCCCTGGGCCCTCTCCCCCGCCACCTCCAGCGCCACCACCTCGGCGTGGGCCGATCCGGGCGGCTGGGTGTATCCCTCCCCAACGATCTCCCCATCGTTCACCACTACCGCTCCCACAGGCGGGTTGGGGCTGGTACTGCCTACAGCCATCCTAGCCAGAGAGAGAGCACGTTCCATATAATCCATAGCCTGCTCCAAGTTTATTATCGAATAAACGTATTCGATTTCGCTATTTAAATACGGCGACCCGCATTATATTCCGTAGAATATCGAAAACCCTTTGCCATCGAATTCAACCAAGCGATGGCTCGGACATTCCTACAAAAAGCACCTATGTCACAGGCCAAGGTTAAGTATAATATCTCAGACGACTCGTTGCGTGCCCTTCGAAAGCAATTCTATCATCTGAATCACGGAAAGCGCAACATAAATAATAATAGTGAAAGGGCCCCTGTATAGGGACCCTCCAAATACGCTTGAATAATCAGGCTCTGCCGACAGCAAATCCGATCACTTGATCGAAATAAATAGAATCAATTCCTACCTAAACCAACCCCTATTAGATCTATAATCCTTAATATACAGCACAAGCCCCGCCAAAGTCACACCAACCACCAGACCAAAAATCAAACCTCGTTTCACCCTATTTTCCTTTTCATCTCGAAGCCTCATCATCGATCTCCACCCTCACGCCAGCCATTCTACTCCTGCGCCGGAAGAAGACCGACGCCCCCGCCAGAGCAACCGCCGCTACGGACAACCCTATCTCAAGCTGGAGAACCGGCCATGTCGAGCTCTTTTCCACTGAGGAACCAGTACCGATACCCACGCCCTCTGCCGATTCATTCGCCGAGAGATAATCCGCCGACGAGACATCCGACTCGTTTATACCCGGCTCAGTGACGGATGAGCACAGACTACCGCGATCCTGATCGCTCCAATTCAAAACCGTTCCATCAGCGCCGCCGAATGCGCCGGAAGCGTCGGCGATGAAAACAAACGCCAGCAGCAGCGTGGCGAAGGCGCTAGCCGCCCGGAGCGCGGCGTACGCCGGCAAGGGCATCGAGCGGCGCGCCGGTACCGGCCCTGCGATGGTGAAAGAGCGCGGCGGCTCGACCATGCCCACCTGCCGGAGCAGCCCAACCGTCTCGCTGAGTGAATCGAGCTCGGCGCGGCACGCTTCGCACTCAGCGACATGCCCCTCCACTTTACAGACATCTGAGACAGCCAGCTCTCCGTCGATATACGGAGAGAGCATCTCTTTTATTTTGTCGCATTCGTTTTTCTTCCTGAACATCTGACCGGCTCGACTCTCCTCTATTTATAAAGACGCCCGTTCTAAGTCAAAAGTTCCCTGCGATGTCTCAAAATATCGCGAAGTCCGGCGCGCCCCCTGTTGATCCGTGACTTGACCGTCCCCAGGGAACAGCCGATGGCCTGCGCTATTTCTGTGTAATCGAGTCCCTCGATATCCCGAAGGATCACCGCCAGTCGTTGCTCGTGCGGTAAAGCATCGAGCGCCCTCTTTATCTCCTCGCCCATCTCATGCCTGATTGCACAATCCTCCGGCGTGGGAAGCGGCGATTCCATCTCCAGTGTTAAATCGTCCAGGGGCGTAGTGCGTCGCCGCCGCAAAGCACGTAACTGATCGTAACAGGCATTGGATGCAATGCGAAAAAGCCACGCCTTGAAGCTGCCGCCCCTGAATCGACAAATCGCGCGGTATGCCGATATAAAGGTCTCCTGAGCCGCGTCATCGGCAGCACCGGAATCACTCAGCATTCTGAGACACAAATTGTACACCGGCCTCTGGTACAACTCGACCAACTGATTGAAGCAGTCGAGATCGCCCTGAACGGCTCGGCGGATAATCTCTTCCTCCACCATAGTGTCACATTCTACCAGAGTCGATGTTTTATTCAAAGCTGATGTCCGTTATGCTATAATGCCCAGCGATGAAGGTCACCATACTCGAAGTCCTGGGTACACTCCTGCTGGCGCTGCTGATATTCCTCGGAGTACACTTCACGCTTGAGAGCCGCCAGATAGACGGCTTCTGCATGGAACCGAACCTCTATGACGGACAACGCGTTCTCGTTTGCAAGGCAGCGTACTGGTTCGGCGAACCGAGTAGGGGGGACGTCATCGTTTTCCATAAGCCCGGTGAGCCGGAGCGCTTTCTAATAAAAAGGATCATCGGCATGCCCGGCGAATGGATCGAGGTAAAAGATGGCATAGTATATATCTCAAGCGATCCCCTGTATGAGACAACACCACTGGAGGAACCTTACACAAAAGAGCCGGCCAACGATGATTACTCAGGCACCCAAATACCCGACGGTCATTACTTCGTCATGGGCGACAACCGTAACTACAGCAGCGACTCGCGTAGCTGGGGCACGCTGCCCCGCGAGAATATAATCGGCAAGGCATGGTTGTGCTACTGGCCCTTAAGCGACTGGCATCTTGTATCAGGGTATTCTTACGAAGAAGAATGATTCTATTTTCAATCCGAAGCCAGTCTTAGACAGGCCCTGAACTGGTTTTTGCTAATTGAAATATAACTTCACAAAATCAAAATGTAGATAGCAAATGAGCCCAGCGGCCCGTTACAAAGCGATTTGTATCGAGGAAACGATTTACTTTTAATACTTTTTTATATTTTTTTAAGTATAATGGTATTTGACAAAATATTTACAACAATGTATACTCCTACCCCAAGCGGGACAAAATAAGATATTTTGGTGAGGTGTCCACATGGAAGAACGGAAAAGAAATTTGCACATCGGCTATCTTATAGCAATAGTTGTCCCTATTATAGCAGTAGTATTGCTCATTATCTTCTGGCCCTCCGGCGATGGAGGCAACGGAAATGTCACGCCGACACCAACCTCTACGACAACCTCGACAGCCACACCAGCGGCGACAGTCACTGCTACGCCGACATCGACCCCTGCATCGGCAGTCACCGTGTCGATTAACGTATCTGAGACAATCGATAAAAGCGCAGAGAAAGACTTTCATGTTTACGTAGATATCACAGATGTCAGCAATTTTGCGGGCGCCCAGTATGATATAGCTTACGACCCGGACGTTCTCAGGATACTTGAGGTCTCTGCCGGAAAAGTGGGCGGCGCCACGATTCCAATTGAAGAATGGCAGCTCGTCCCGACAATGACCCAGGGAACCGCAAGGATACTAAACTCTGTTGACGGCGCTTCAGGCGTTGATGGCGAAGGATACGTAGCGGACATACTATTCAGGGTCGTTGGCTACCCCGGGGATTCAAGCGCTATTTCATTCGTTACTGTGTCCGGAGATACTGAAAGCTCCCTGCGTGTGGGAGATTCCGATGCGGAAGAGATCCCTGCATCATGGGTAGACGGCGTAGTTACTATAGAGTGACAAGTTTTAACTTAGATACGTGATTTTCATAACCGAGAGGACTCAAGGTTTATCTGAGAGTCTTCTCACCATTTGCGAAAAGTAATTTAAACTATTTGCTCCAATTGATATGTTATGATATTTTATCTGATTTTATAACAAACAGGGTTGACAAATAGGTGCTCCCTGATATAAAATAGCAGCAAGCTAGAGTGATTATTATTTTGATCTAAGCAATATAATAAAAGTCGTCAGATAATGTTCAGATGGGTTATGCGAGGGCCAAAAACAACACTGAGGTGACATAATGAGAAGAGTGAAAGGGAGCCAATTATTTTTTACATTTTTCGGAATTATAAGTGTCCTGTTGCTTGCGATATCTCTCACATTGTCAGCGTCCACAGTTGCCAGCGGGGAGTCTAACAACCCCTCGCCGGGCGACCTCAACGGCGACGGCGTCGTTGATATTCTTGACCTCATATTGTTAAAGTCCATGCTTTCGGGACAAATAGACCCGGGCGATAACAGCGATGTTGACGGCAATGGAAGGTTTAATACATTAGATATAGAGGCCATTATTTCTTTGATCATGGGACAGTCCTCGTCACCTCATAAAGGCAAGGGCGGTGGCGGTGGCGGTGGCGGCTCGGCCACTGTCACAAACAGGATCTATTTTAACGAGTCACCATACGATTCCACCTACGGCCCCGGAACTCAGAGCGACACTTTCACCGCAAGAGTGCAAATCGCCCAGACCGGCTTCCTTTACAACGGCACGTTCACTGTTGATTACGACCCCCTCATACTCCAGGTCAACGATGTCACCAATGGGGACTTCAGCGGCAACGTGATTCAAATGGCAAACGGCGTAGATTGGAACGACGCTGCGGGGACACTCACGGTAATGCCCGATCTCAGCGCCTATGTAGATGGCGGTGGAAACGGCGTCTCCGGAATGGGATATCTCTGTGACGTCCTGTTCGAGACAGTCGGCTCGGGCACCAGCACGCTCACGATCGATGGAACATTATATCAGTCAAGATCCGGTAACGTCTCAGAGATAACAGGCATGGCATGGGTAAATAGCTCGGCAGATGTCACGCACTGGTACAATCTGACGACAGCGTCCGGAGTCAACGGCCAGGTCACCACCCCTGGCGAGGGCACTTACCCCTATGCCGAGGGCACACAGGTCGCGATAGTAGCAACGCCCGACGCCTGCTATGAGTTTGTTAACTGGACAGGCGATACCGGCACCATAGGCGACGCAAATGATGCTTCCACCACTATCACTATGAACGGAGACTACTCCATACAGGCCAACTTCGCCATCATACAGTACAGCCTGGTGCTTAACGCCAATCCTGTCGCCGGAGGTTCGCCAAGCATGGACGGCGGCCCTGCATACGACTGCGGCACAGCCGCAACTATTCATGCTAACACCAACCCGTGCTATACGTTCACCGGATGGACTCCCACGGCCGGCGTTGCCGATCCTAACGCCGAGAACACCACGGTGACCATGTCGCAGGGTAGGACACTTACAGCCAATTACGTCGTCACTACTTATGAGTTGACCACCTCATCGTCCGACGGCGGCTCGGTCACCACGCCGGGAGAGGCTGGACCATACACATATGATTGCGGCACCAGCGCCCCGATCGTCGCTACACCGGCTCAGTGTTATGTATTCGACGCGTGGACCGGCACAGGTGTTACCGCAGGCAAAGTTGCGGATACTAACTCCTCATCGACTACCATTCTGATGGACGGCGACTATGCTGTGCAAGCGAACTTTATTATAAGCTCCACATTCAACCTTACGGTAGCCGCCGACCCCGTCGCCGGGGGAACGCCATCGTTTGACGGCTCCAACCCGTTTGACTGCGGCGATATCGTCTCTATTCATGCCAACCCCGACCCGTGTTACACCTTCGTCAACTGGACGGGCTCGCCGGATATCGCCGATCCCGACTCGGCCGATACGACGGTGCAGATGTATACCGAATACACTGTCACGGCACACTACACGATTAAACAGTACACCCTGACGACGAACGTCCTGCCCGCCGAAGCGACGACCGCAGGCTGTACCGTCACCGGCGGCGGCAGCCACGACTGTGGCACCAGTGCCCCGATTCAAGCCAATCCTGCCGGCCTGTACTCGTTCGCTTACTGGACCAGCGCCGACCCGGGCATCAACGGCAGCACGAATATTTCGGAAAATGTTCTCATGGATAGCGATAAGAGCGTCACTGCCAACTTCGTCATCAATCCGAACACGGTCTACCTAGAGGACGTTGGAACGCAGGATGTTGGAACGCCTTTCACCATCCAGGTGATGATATACAACGTCAGCAACATGGCCTTCGCCACCTTCGACTTGCGATTCGATGAAACTATTTTGACATATCAATCAACAGCCTTTTCCAGCGCCATCGGTCCGGGCGCAGGTTCAGTTAGCGTAGACCCCGATCCGGGGAACCTCGGCGACAATGGCCTTCTGCGAGTTGATGTAGATTACTCTGCATATGCAAACTCCAACGGGGGTACTGGAGTAAGCGGCTCGGGATATCTGTGTGAGATAACCTTCAATCCGATATCCATTGGCACAAGCGCAATTAACTTTGTAGCGGGCGAGGGTAACCCAGCCGGAGAGTTGACTCTGGTCCAGTGGATAGCCTATGTTGACAGCGAAATAACTCCGGTTTACTGGATAAACGGCTCGGTTTCTGCTCAATAACAATAAACTTAATCTGATGGCCGCCTAAATGGGCGGCCATCAGTGAGGTATTAGACGTACCGATTAATACATTGTAGGACATTCAATGAGGGAGGCGCTATAATGACTGTCATATTCGATTTTGCAAGATTGCTCTTTAAACAAAATTCGCGAACTGTCATTCTCCCTATATTAATAGTGCTATCTTTGCTATTCTCTCTTTCGTCATTGCTCCCTGCCGCTGTGGCTTATGCGGACACCGTCCCGGACAGCTGTTACGGCGACGTTGACGGGGACGGCGACATAGACCTTATGGACTATTCCCGTCTGCAGCTCATACGCTTCGGCCAGCAAGCCTTCACTGCCGCAGCCGATGTAAATGTGGACGGCAGTTTAACCATCTTGGACTATTCCCGCCTGCAGCTCATACGCTTCGGCCAGCAGACGCGCGTAGAAAAACATTCCGCCTCGTATAACTCTTCAGGATCCGGAACAGCAAAAAGCAAGGCCCTCTCTGCAGTGCCGCCAGCTAACGATTTCGACGACCTTGCAGAGACCGGCTGGACGGAAGCTACACCCCCCCAGTACAGCAATATAGCGACTGAAGACGGAAATGTATGGACAATTGCCGGTACGTCCTACGCCGCCCTTCAATACAGATTTACCATCGATGAAGCTGTCAACGCCTCCGATATCACCGCCATCGGCATTACGCTCAACGGTTCTGCCCAGACCAATGGAGACGAGCTTCAGTTCTGGGTATGGAACGACACTGGCGCCACTTGGGCCCAAGTCGGGGCCAATATTAATATGACGACCAGCAATGAAGCTTATACCGCATGGAGCGTCAACTGGGGCAAGGTTTTCGATGACTATGTCGACGGCAATAATTATATGTATATACTGGCCAATCTCGCCACCGACGGCGAGGACCTGAATGTTGATTATATCGAGCTTACGGTTGCGACCACTACTCCCAGCGACCCTATTGGCTCCACACTGACTACTTCATCGACCGCAGGCGGCTTCGTTCCTACTCCCGGCGAGCCGGGGCCTT
>JAYEHL010000089.1:0-16086 GCA_034659515.1 Chloroflexota bacterium
ATACCCCCATGAATTATCGAGAAGCCCTGCAATACACCCTCAGCTTCACCGACTACGAGAAGCTTCCCGCTTCGGCGTACGCAGCAGCCGACTTCGATCTCAGGCGCGTGGAGGAGCTCCTGCACCGTCTGGGCGACCCGCACCTGGGACCGCGGACGATCCATATAGCGGGAACGAAGGGCAAGGGCAGCACCGCGGCGATGATCGCATCGGCTTTGACCGCCGCAGGACATCGAACGGGACTTTACACATCGCCGCACCTGCACACGCTTCGCGAGCGCATCAAAATCGACGGCGAGATGATATCCGAGGAGGATCTCCCGGCGATCGTCGACTCGATCAGGCCGCACGCGGAAGCGACGAACACGGAGACTAATTACGGGAAACTGACGACTTTCGAGGTACTGACTTCTGCGGCTTTCGTTTACTTTAAGAAACGCAACGTAGACTTCCTGGTGCTGGAGACCGGGCTCGGCGGCAGGCTCGACGCCACCAACGTGGCCAAACCCGAGGTCTGCATCATCACCCCGATAAGCATGGATCACGCCGATATCCTGGGGCAGACCATCGGCGAGATAGCGCTGGAGAAGGCCGGGGTCATAAAGGCCGGAGCGCTGGTCATCAGCGCCCCGCAGCCGTCCGCTGCGGAGGAGGTCATCAACGAGGCGGCGGCCAGCCACGGCAACAAGATCATACAGGCAGGCCGCACTATGACGTGGAATAAACTATCGTCCGGCCTCGGCGGGCAGGAATTCGAGCTGACCAGCGGCAAAGGGGTATATCGATTATCGATACCGCTGCTGGGGCGGCACCAGTTGGAGAACGCCGCCGTTGCGGTGGCCGCGCTTGAGACCCTCGACATCGACGTAGGGCCCATCGCCGAGGGACTGCTCAAGGTGCGATGGCCGGGGCGTCTGGACATATTGAGGCGTGAGCCGCTCCTGCTCGTCGACGGCGCGCACAACCCGGAATCGGCCAGGCGACTGAGGGAGGCGATCCAAGAGTACATAGATTACGATCGATCGGTACTGATCGCCGGCGTCTCATGCGACAAGGACATCGCCGGGATATTTCACGAGCTGTCGCCGATAACCGGCAGCATCATCGTCACTCACTCGCGACACCCGCGCGCAATGCCTTCCGAGCAAGCGCTCGAGGCGGTAAATAAGAGCGGGTTGCACGCGACGACATCGAATGGCGTGATCGACGCGATCGAGCGCGCCCTGTCTGCCGCCGGGCCGCGTGATCTCATCTGCGTCACTGGTTCGCTGTTCGTCGCCGCCGAGGCCCTAGAGCACGTGCACGGCGTTCCCCACGACAGGCTGTAACGACCCCTAAAAATTTGACACCCCCCTTCCATTCGTGCTAAAATCACGCCGGTTTGTTAAAAAGCTATCCGAGTCGCTTGGCCTAAACCGACAAAAAGGCATGGCGGGCGACCGATACGGCGCAGATGGAAACGCCTGCACCCCCCGTTGTGGAAAGGAGAGCTTATTCAGATGGGCGATTTGTGCCTGTCTATGCCTCCGTCCGGAGGTATTTTTTATATGTTTGCCCAGAGGGTTCGTAACGGAACCTGTCTGGGCTTTTTATTGGCATAAAACAGGAGATATGACATGGTAACGAACGGAAAAACGGTTGACACCGGAAAAGCGCGGGCCTTCGCCAGGTGGATTACGCAACGCAGGCTAACCATTACCTTCCTACTTCTGGGATTGGTCATCGTGCTGTTTATCTTCA
Organism: Chloroflexota bacterium; assembly: GCA_034659515.1. Lineage (GTDB taxonomy): Bacteria > Chloroflexota > Dehalococcoidia > E44-bin15 > E44-bin15 > JAYEHL01. Next base: position 1,741 of record JAYEHL010000089.1, read on the forward strand.
TTCCCCTCGCCAAAATGATCTTCTCCACCAGCCCCGGGGTGTTGTGGGACACCCTGCTTGAAGGCGAGGTGCGGAGCGCCATCTGGCTCAGTCTCTACACAGCGCTCATCGCCACGGCGGTAGGGCTCGTGTTCGGGGTGCCGCTGGCCTACTTCCTGGCGCGGCACAGCTTTCCGGGGAAACGCTTGGTGGAGGGCCTCATAGATGTGCCCATCGTGGTGCCGCACATCGCCGCCGGCATCGCCCTGCTCTTTGTGTTCGGCAAGAATTTCACCGCCGGCAAGGCCTTCGACGCCATCGGCATCGACTTTGTAATGGCGACGCCCGGTATCGTCATCGCTATGATCTTCGTGAGCGTCCCCTTCCTCATCAACTCGGCGAAGCAGGGATTCGAGGAGGTCGACGTCAGGCTGGAGAAGGTGGCGCGTACCTTGGGGGCCTCGCCGTGGCAGGCATTCTTCAGCGTATCGCTGCCGCTGGCCAGGAGGGGCATATTCGGCGGCGCGGTGATGATGTGGGCGCGGAGCATAAGCGAGTTCGGGGCGGTGCTGGTGCTCTGTTCCCACCCTACGATTGCACCCATACTGGTCTACGACCGGCTTGAGGCGTACGGCCTCGATTATGCGCTGCCCGTAGCCACCCTGCTCATCATCATCTGCCTAATCATCTTCGTTGCGCTGCGAACCATGGCATACAGGGGGAAACGGTCATGATCGAGACAAAGAAGCTAACAGTTGACTTGGGAGACTTCGTCCTCGAACAGGCCGATCTCAGCGTGGAAAAGGGCGAATACTTCATCATATTGGGACCGACCGGTGCGGGGAAAACCGTGCTTCTCGAGGCCATCGCCGGGCTCCATCCCATAAAGAGCGGCGAGATCTGGATCGACGGGGCGGACATCACCTGCCTCGAACCGGAGAAACGGGGCATCGGGTTTGTCTACCAGGACTACGTCCTGTTCTCCCACCTATCGGTGAAAGAGAACATCCTCTTCGGGCTGAAGCGACGGAGACGCCCAAGGGACGAAGCGAATCGCACGCTCGATTGGCTGGTGGAGCTGCTGGGTATCGGTCACCTGCTCGATCGCAGGCCCGATACCTTAAGCGGAGGCGAGTGCCAGAAGGTATCGCTGGCCCGGGCGCTGAGCACCAACCCGGAGGTGGTGCTGCTGGACGAGCCCTTGAGCGCCCTCGATCCGCAACAGCGCGAGGGGGTGCAGAAAGAGTTGCTGTCGATCCAGCGACGGTTGGGGCAGACGTTCATCCACGTAACCCACGATTTCGAGGAGGCCATCGCCCTCGGCGACCGCATCGCTGTGCTCGGCGATGGCCGCATCCTGCAAACCGGCACCTCGGAGGAAATCTTCCGCCAGCCCAACTCGGAGTTCGTCGCCCGCTTCGCCATGTTGCGCAACATTTTCACCGGAGAGGTGGGCGACGACGGTTCGGGTGGGGCCATGATCGATATCGATGGGATAAAGCTGGAGGTGGTGACCGATATGCGGGGACACCTGCACGCTTCGATCAGGCCCGAGGATATACTCGTGTCCAGAGAGATGTTCGTCTCCAGCGCCCGCAATTCGCTGCGAGGTGTCATCTCACATATCGACGACAGGGGCGCTACTATTAATCTTACAGTGAGCACACCGGTAGATTTCGTATGTATGGTAACCCGCCGTTCATTCGAGGAACTGGGCCTCTCCGAGGGGGAGGAGGCCTATCTGACCTTCAAGGCTTCGGCGGTTCATATATTCTAAATAAAAGGAGGTTTGATGAAAAAAACGATACTATCTGTCATCGCGATGGCGTTTGTGCTGTCACTGGCGGCTATCGCCTGTGGCGGCGGAGATGAAATGCCTGAAGCAACCAATCTCTATGTGCTCCATGCCGGCAGTCTGGCGGTCCCCTGCGACCAGATGGCGGTCGAGTTCGAGGCGCAGCACGCGGGTGTCACTGTCGTAACCGAGGGGGCCGGCAGCCGCACCACTATTCGCAAGGTCACCGAGATGGGCAAGCCGGGCGATGTCATCGGCTCCGCCGACTACAAGGCCATCGAGGAGCTGATGTTCCCCGATTACGCCGACTGGTACATCTGTTTCGCCAGGAACCAGATGGTGATCGCCTACCGCGACGGGGCGCCGTTCGCCGACGAGATCGTCAGCGGCCAGCGCACATGGTACGACGTCCTGCGCAACGAAGAAGTGACCTACGGCCACTCCGACCCGGACGCCGATCCCTGCGGCTACCGCACGCTCATGGTGGCCCAGCTGGCGCAGGCGTATTACTGCGACGACGCCGGTGACTTCGGCCTCACGCCCGATGCCGACGCAGAAGGCCTGTACGATGTCCTCATTCCCATACCCGAAGGCGGTACCGATATGGATCGCGGCAGGGCCGGGGGCAGCTGGGGTGAACTGGTCAAGTCCAAGTCGGTGGATTTGCTGTACCTGCTGGAATCCGGCGACCTGGACTACGCCTTCGAGTACCGCTCGGTGGCCGTGCAGCACGGCTTCGGATTCATCGAGCTGCCTGAAGCCATCGATCTCTCCGATATGGGGTACGAGGAGTTCTATTCAACCGCCGCGGTGGATGTGACCGGCAGCGAGCCCGGAACGACATCCACACAGACCGGGGCGGCTATCGTGTACGGGGTAACCATCCCATCGAACGCACCCAGCCCCGAGATGGCACTGGCTTTCGTGGAATTCATGCTCGGCCCCGAGGGGCAGACGATACTTGAGGGCTGCGGCCAGCCGCCGATCGTACCGGCCATCGCCAGCGACATCGACAAACTGCCGGAGGAGTTGAAAGAATACGTGATCGAGTAACAGCGGGTAAAGAGATGGGGGACAGATGTCATCTGTCCCCCTCGATCCTCTGTCGTTCCTACAGACCTTAATCCATGCGCCCTTACGAGAGATGACGAAAAACGTTTTCACCGAAATCGGGAGCCCGTACGAGGACGAGATCACAGGGAGAGGGAAATTCATTCCTACTACGATATGTATCTCTCATCACGGATATAGACCAAACATAAATCGGTTGACCGTCCATTGAAACCTTCGCCGTCCTTACCCTTAGTTGATGGCAAAAAGCAAAAAGCGCCCCCCTCCGAGTTCTCCTTAAGCAAAACAGACGGTTGAGGGCGAATTATCGATTGAAGAATTGAATGGTGGTTCTGATATTGCGAAGCCTGGCTGAGATGGCCGATGCCATCCGCGACATCACCCTGTACCCCATACCGGGGTTCTCCTGCAAAACGTTGTACAATCGTTTACCATCTATAGCTATTACCCTGACAGGCTCAACAGCCCTCGCCGTCAGGGTATAAACCGGAGTGCCTTTCACCGCCGAGAAGCCGCAACTCTGCCCGTTCTTTATCGTCTCCACCGTCACATGTTTGACCACGTCTGAGCTTTGATGGATAGTCATGTCCATAGCCACCCTGCCCAGTTCGACGACAAAGAAGTTTTCAGCCGTGGCCCCCTCAACGAACAACGGCGTATCTTTCTCATATATCTCTACGCGAGATAATGTTTCAACCTTCCCCAGTTCCTCTTCGGTTAACCCTTTAAACAGTTCGGAGGTTGCAAGGACATCTTTTATCGTGGCCACGCTTTCCCCCTTCCTTAGAAGATATCAGCCCGCCACCCGGGACGAACCGTTAGTGAAATGCGGTGCGTATAACGCTCCTGACCCTGTGACTGACCACCTCAACCAGCCCGCCCGTAACCTTAAAACCGACAACAGGATTCCTGTTAAAAAGATCGAGCAACTGCTCGCCGTCGATGGCGACCACCCTGGTCGCCTCAAGGCATCGCGCCGTCATTGTATACACCCTTGAGCCTACGACCGCGGACCAGCCGAACGGCTCACCGGGCGGAATATTTTCAATAATGGCATCCTGAACCATACCGGGATAGGCTGAAAGATTCATTTCGACCATTACCTTACCTTCACCCACAACATAGAGATCCCTGGCGGCATCCCCTTCCGCGATCACGCTAAGCCCGGCCGCATAGGACGCCTCCCGACAAAGAGGAACTATCTGATCAAGCTCATCACCGGCAAGTTCCCCGAACAAAGGGGAACTCGCCAATACTTCTCGAATCTCAGCCACATTTCCCCCTTATACTTTCTACAATAGCTTAAAATTAGATACTCTTGAATAAGTGAAGAATATTAATATATACAATAAACTCAGCTATATTGTCAAGGCATCGGCTGATCCAAACTCGCGGCAAAACGCAGCCTCCGGCATCAGCATCCAATAGATAACTACACAATACTGCCGTTTACGACTTTTTCCTTGATTATTCATACTCTGCAATCTAAAACTCCGCACCCAATAATTTATAAAATATTATAAAAAACTATCAGGTATCCCGTACATTAACCGCGTCGTGCTCTGGCACATCGGAAAGATTGCGAGCACATACGCCTCTCCGCCACTGAAGCCGAGGCGCGCTAATCACCCATGATCTGCAACACTATCTGCCGCGAACGGGGACGGTTATCGAAGTCAACAATCACTACCTGCTGCCACGTCCCCAAGAGAAGTGTCCTATCCGTGAATGGAACGACCATCGAGGGGCCGAGCGTGGATGCCCGGACATGCGAATAGCCGTTGCCGTCGCCCCAGCGCTGGTCGTGCTTGTACTGTATGTCGCGCGGAATGAGCCTGTCCCACATCGACTGGAAGTCGCTGACGACGCCGGGCTCGTACTCTATCGTGGTCACGCCGGCGGTGGAACCGCTTATGAAAACGGTTACCGTGCCGGAAGCGATGCCGGAACCCTGCACCCTGCTCTTTATGTCCTGTGTGATGTCGACGACGTCTCCCTCGCCTCTGGTGCGAATACTTATCCTCTCAGTGACCACCATCCCGATAAGCTCCTTCCACGATTAAAATAGGAGTTCCGACAGCTCGAATACGGGGCCTTCCTTACACACGCGACTGAGGCCCGTTTTTGTTTCGATGGTGCAGCCGTAGCACACGCCGAACCCGCATCCCATCCTCGCCTCCATCGATACCTGAACGTGCCTGCCATCGAGCATGTCCATATTCGCCATCGCCTGGTACATCGCGGGCGGGCCGCAGGCGAATATCTGATCGGCGTGACCGGCGAGATCGCCCAGGAGATCGGTAACCATGCCCCTGCGCTCGATCAGGCCGTCCTGTGTAACCGCGACAAAGTTCAATCCCGAAGGTAACAGGCGCTCCGGATACACCTGCTTTGCAGTCTTGGCACCGAAGAGCAACGTGACATTTCGACCATCCTCGATCGCCTTTTCTGCGAGGAACATCAGTGGTGCGATGCCGACCCCACCGGAGACCAGCAGCAGGTGATGCGAACGGACATCGAACCCGTTGCCGAACGGCCCTAGGATATCGAGGACCTCGCCCGCACGGCGGTGCGAGAGCCAATCGGTGCCCCCGCCGACGACCTCGTAGAGAAGGGCGATATCGCCTTTATCGCTCACGCGGTGCACGGCCAGCGGCCGCCGTAATATCCGATCGTCGTTCTCGCTCGCATGCACCATCACGAACTGCCCCGGCCGGGCCGCACCTGCGATATCGGGAGCGTTAGCCCATAACAGGTAAACGTTGGGCATTACCTCTTCGTTCGAGATGATCGGGGCGATAATCGACTTCAATCAGGCAACCTCACTTGTCATATAATTCCTGAGAGGCTGCACCGAGAAGTTTTGCTCGCCGCTCTGCAATGCATCGACAACCGCCTTTATCGTATCCAGCGATGTGAAGCACGGGATGCGCTTCTCCACGGCGGCCCGGCGTATATCGAACCCGTCGCTGAGTGTGCCCCTCTCGCCGGTGTTGGTATTGACGATTCCGCTCAACGTACCGTCGCGTATGATATCGACGATGTTGGGATACCCCTCACTGAGTTTTTTGCTTATGAAGATCACCGGTATACCGACTGCTTTAAGCAGGGCCGCCGTGCCCTCCGTAGCATAGAGCTTGAACCCCAGCGCCGAGAGGTTCCTGATGATGGGCAGCGCCTCCGGTTTGTTCTGATCGGCGATGCTCAAAAGGAGAGCGCCCTCGCTCGGGATCATCATGTCGGCGGCGAGGAGCGCCTTCGCCACCGCGGCGGCGAAGGCGTAGTCTACCCCCATGACCTCGCCCGTAGATTTCATCTCGGGGCCAAGATAGCCGTCCACACCGCTGAGCTTGGACATGGAGAACACCGGGGCCTTGACGGCAACCATCCCCTGCGTCGGCCAGAGCCCGCCTTCATATCCCTGTTTCTTTAAGCTCTGGCCCAGCATTATCTTGGTAGCTACCTTCACCATGGGTACGCCAGTGACCTTGCTGATAAACGGCACCGTTCTGCTGGCGCGCGGGTTGACCTCCAGGATGTATACCGATGAAGTGCCGTCCTCGTTGGGCATGATCACGTACTGGATGTTCATCAACCCCTTAACGTCCAACGTCAGGCCGATCTCCGTAGTAAAATCGATTATGGTCGATATCTCCTGCTTCGTCAGGTTAAGGCCGGGGTAGACCGCCATCGAGTCCCCGCTGTGCACGCCAGCGCGCTCGATGTGCTCCATGATACCGGGTATGAGTACGCGCTCCCCATCGCAGATTGCGTCCACCTCCACCTCCTTGCCCTCGAAATACTTATCGATGAGCACCGGGTGCTTCGATCCTAGCTCTATGGCGCGGTTCATGTAGTGGATCAGCTCCGTAGCATTGTGCACGATCTCCATGGCGCGCCCGCCGAGGACGTAGCTCGGACGCACCAGCACCGGGTAGCCGATGGTCTTGGCCACGTTCAGCGCCCCCTCGACGGTCTTCGCCGTGCCGCCGGGCGGCTGCGGTATTCCGAGGCGGTTCATCAAATCCTCGAAGCGGTGGCGGTCCTCGGCCTGATCTATCGCCTCGGGGCTCGATCCGAGTATCGGCATGCCGTTGCGACTGAGCGGATCGACGAGGTTGATGGCGGTCTGCCCGCCGAACTGCACGATGGAGGCAGGGGGAGCCTCCCCATCGATAGCCTCGTTCTCCAGTATGTCGCGCACGCTCTCCTCATCCATCGCCTCGAAATAAAGGCGGTTCGAAGTATCCGAGTCCGTCGATACCGTCTCGGGGTTGGAGTTTATGATTATGCTGCTGTAGTGCGCCTCCTGCAGGGCCCACGCGGCGTGTACACTGCTGTAGTCGAATTCTATGCCCTGACCGATGCGTATCGGCCCGGAACCGATGACAACCGCCTTGTTCCCCTCTATCGGCTCGGCCTCGTTCTCCTGCTCGTATGTGCTGTAAAAGTATGCGGTCTCCGCATCGAACTCGGCGGCGCACGTATCCACCATCTTGTACACCGGCGTCACGCCCCAATCGCGGCGCAATGCGCGTATCTGCTCCGGCAATCTGTCGGCCAGGGTGGCTATCTGCACATCGGAGAAACCCACGCGCTTAGCCTCGCGAAGCAGCTGCGGGGTGAGCGTCTCTGACAGCAGCCGCTTCTCCATCTTGATGATGCTATAGAACTTCTGTGTGAACCACTGGTCTATCCCCGTCTGTATCGATATCTCTTCGGGAGCGGTCCCTCTGCGCAGCGCCGCCATTATGGCCCAGAGGCGCAGGTCGCTGGGCCACAGCACCACATTGTTCTTAACCCAATCCTGCTCCTCCCACAGGAGCGATTTACCTCCCATCTCCAGGGAGCGCACCGCCTTCTGCAGCGCCGCTTCGAAGGTGCGGTCGATGGCCATCACCTCGCCCGTAGCCTTCATCTGCGTCCCGATCTGGCGGTCGCCGGTGGCGAACTTGTCGAACGGCCAGCGCGGCACCTTAACCACCACGTAGTCCAGGGTCGGCTCGAAGGCGGCCGTCGTCTTGCCGGTCACCTTATTTTCGATCTCATCCAGCGTCCTGCCCACCGCTATCTTGGCGGAGACGCGGGCGATGGGATACCCCGTAGCCTTGGACGCCAGCGCCGAACTGCGGCTGACACGCGGATTGACCTCTATAACGCAATAAGGGGGCAGACCGCTCTCAAGGCTCTCGATCAATTCCTTGCCGCTCCCGCCTGGCGGCCAGTGTTTCGCCAGCGTCTTATGCGGGGCAAGGCCGAATTGTATGTTGCACCCGCCCTCGACGCCCAGCGCCTTGATGATCCTGATACTCGCCGAGCGCAGCATCTGGTGCTCCCTATCGGTAAGGGTCTGCGAAGGCGCGATGACGATGCTGTCGCCGGTGTGCACGCCCATGGGATCGATGTTCTCCATATTACAAACCGTGATACAGTTATCGTTGCCATCTCTTATCAGCTCGTACTCGATCTCCTTCCAGCCGAGGACGCTCTTCTCGATGAGTATCTGACGCGCCGGGCTTGCCGCCAGGCCGTTCGCCGCGACGGTTTTAAACTGCTCCATCGTGGCCGCGTGGCCGCCGCCCGTCCCGCCCAGTGTGTACGCCGGACGTATCACCACCGGCAGCCCGATGGCCTCAACCGCCTCCTGCGCCTCTTTCATGCCGGTGGCGATGGCGCTCTCCGGCACCGGCTCGCCGATATCCGCCAGCATCTGCTTGAACAGGTCGCGATCCTCGGCCTTGCGAATGGTGTCGATGGGCGTGCCGAGCGCACGAACGTTGTACTTATCGAGAACGCCCGCGTCCGCCAGATCGACAGCCATGTTAAGGCCGGTCTGCCCGCCGAGCGTCGGCAGCAACCCGTCGGGGCGCTCCTTCTCGATGATGCGCGAGATGACATCGACAGTGAGCGGCTCGATATATACGATGTCGGCTATGCCCTCGTCCGTCATGATGGTGGCCGGATTGGAGTTTACCAGAACCGACGTCACGCCCTCTTCACGAAGCGCCTTGCACGCCTGCGTACCGGCGTAGTCGAACTCCGCCGCCTGCCCGATAACTATGGGCCCCGAACCGATAACTAAGACTTTACTGACTTTCGCCATTCTTCCCCTTTTCAGAACTAATATCACGATTGTTTTTCATCACGAATCTGTAATAACCGAGCGGGACCAGCACTACCAAACCGATGGCGACAGCGCCGAACAGCCACGCCAGGTCTACACCCCCGTATGACCCCGTCGTCGCGCGTATGATTGAGTACAGCATAGTCCCGAGACCCCCTATAACCAGACCAAGCCTGAGGACATTTAATCTATATGGAAGGATAAGACCGACAACAGTGAATATCAGGCCTATGGGAAAAGCAATAAGCAGCACGTTTCTAAGATAATCGTTTTCCCAGTAATAGCCGGAGTTTTCATAGAAAGCGGCGATCCCAAACCCCACTAACATGGCAAGCAAGATACCGATCCCTATTCCGTACAGGGTTTTTACCGATGTCAACTCCTTATTCATTCACCAACCTCCTTTGTTTGAGTCGGTCCCCCTTTCGTAAAGGGGGATTTAGGGGGATTTTTAAAGCTGGGGCCTTCCGGTACCGGAAGGACAGACCCCTGGCTCCGATATAATCGAGGCACCTCTTTTTTAGCACTCTCTATAAATACCCCAACAGCAGTCACCGAACCTATTACAATCCCTGCGACATCTATACCAGTCATTTATCCCCTCACCATCGTCACGAACTCTTCGAAGATGTTGACGGTGTCCATCGGGCCGGGCGAAGCCTCGCAGTGGTACTGGACAGCGAATATCTGATGTTCCCTATGACGAAACCCCTCGATCGTGCCATCGTTGATATTGATGTGGCTCACCTCAAGGCCGCCGCTCAAGGTATCCCCATCCACGGCATACCCGTGGTTCTGCGCCGTTATATGTATCCGTCCGGTGTCGATATCGCGGACAGGATGGTTGACCCCCCTGTGGCCGAACTTCAGCTTGTACGTCTTCGCTCCAAAGACGCGTCCCAGTATCTGGTGCCCCATGCAGATGCCCATGATCGGCTTTTTGCCGATGAGGCCGCGCGCCGTCTCTTCGAGATACGAGCGCTCCGGCGCGCCGGGGCCGGGAGAGAGCAGGATTCCATCGGGCTTGATATCCAGTATGTCCTCCGCTGACGTGGTCGATGGTACGACGGTGCACTCGCAGCCCAATTCGCTCAGCTGGCGCATAATGCTGTACTTGACGCCGCAGTCCACCACCACGATACGACACAACGGCTTTCCCTTTTTATCACCCTTCCACTTGTAAATTTTCTTAGCGCCGACCCGCTTAACGTAATCGATATCCTCGTATCGCGGCATTTTCTTCATTTCCTTGAGCGCCTTCTCCGGCGCATCGCCCGTGATCATCCCCATCATCACCCCCTCCGAGCGCAGACGCCTGGTGAGCGCGCGGGTATCGATCCCATAAATCCCCGGCACCTTACCGGACTTCAGGTATTCATGCAGGGTGGAGACGCTCTGCGAATGGCTGGGAACATCGCACTGCTCCCGTACCACAAAGCCCGCCACCTTGACACCGTCCGACTGCATATCCTCCTTGTTGACGCCATAGTTGCCGATGATGGGATAGGTGCACACAACGATCTGGCCAACGTATGATGGGTCGGTGAGCGTCTCCTGATAGCCGGTCATGCCGGTGTTAAAAACAACCTCCCCGTACGCCGGGACGTCGCCGCCGAAGGAGAGCCCCTCATAAACCGAGCCGTCCTCCAGAACCAGATTCACCTTTTCGTTCCGCTTGCTCACATAGACCCCTTTCTATATCGCAATCCCCCGGTCCCCCTTTCATAAAGGGGGATTTTCCCGTAGGGGCGCGGTTTCCGCGCCCTCTTTATTCGCATATGAAATTTCGGGTGGGAGAATCCCATCCCTATGCTTTTCTAACAACGATTCCATCATCTTTATATACGATCTCGCCGCCGCATACAGTGACCATCACCCTGCCCTTGAGTCTCTCTCCAGCGATAGGCGTGTTTTTACCCTTCGATGCGAATTGCGCCGGATCGACCGTCCACTCCGCGTCAGGGTCGAAGATCACGACATCGGCGGGAGCACCGATATTGAGTGTGCCCACCTCGCCGCCGGCAAGCTCCCGAATCCTGGGAAACGCCATCGACGGCTCGTACGTCAACTTGGAGATCAACGTATTCAAATCGATATCGCCGCGGTGCACCAGCGCCATAACCGAGCCCAGCGCCGTCTCCAGCCCGCTGATGCCGAAGGCGGCGGACTCGAAGTCGCAATCCTTATCCGCCACTGTGTGCGGCGCATGATCCGTGGCGATAGCGTTGATCACGCCCTCCGCTAGCCCGTCGATGAGGGCGCGCACGTCGCGCTCCGTCCTCAGCGGCGGGTTGACCTTTGCGTTCGTATCGTACCCCGCGCCGCTTTTCGAAGACGCGACGCGCTCCTCGGTCAGCATTAGGTGATGCGGTGTAACCTCCGCCGTCACAGCGAATCCGCTGGCCCGGGCGCGGCGCAGCAGGTAAACCGTGCCGTATGTGCTGGCATGGGCGATGTGCACGTGCCCGCCGGTCATCTCGGAAAGCGAGAGATCGCGGGCCACGATTATCTCCTCGGCGGTCTCGGGAATCCCCTTGAGTCCGAGCCTGTTAGCGATTTCGCCTTCGTTCATGACACCGCCCGCGCTGAGCGATTCGTCCTCGCAGTGCTCGACGACGGTGATCCCGCACTCGTACGCCGCCTCGAGGGCTTGCCGCATTACATTGCTGTCGGTAACTGCGTTACCATCGTCGGAGAGCGCCACGGCACCGGCGGCGGCCATCGCTCCGATATCGACGACCTCCAATCCCACGCGCCCCTTCGTTATACAGCCGACGGGCAGCACACGAACCGCGCCCTCCACATCGGCCTTCTCGCGTATAAAATCGATCATCGAGGCGCTGTCGATGGGCGGGTTCGTGTTGGGCATGGCGCACACGGTAGTGAACCCGCCCCTGGCGGCGGCGAGGGTGCCGCTCTCGATGGTCTCCTTACTCTCGCCGCCGGGCTCCCGCAAGTGGCAGTGCAGATCGATGAAGCCGGGACAGACGATCATTCCGGCCGCATCGATAATCAAATCCGCTCCATCGGACGAGGACTCGCGGCTCGAACCGACAGCGGCGATGCGGCCGTCGGCGATCATCACATCGCTCACCGCATCGAGCCCCGCTCCGGGATCGATCACGCGCCCACCGGATATCGAAATCCTCTTCGCCATTTCTTAACGCTTCCTCGACACCCTGAATGCGTACTGGCTCGGCGCGAAGCCATGCTCCCTCGCGGCAGCGTCCGAGCCGAAGATCATTATATTCTCCGGCTTTATCCTCTCGAGCATAAAGCTATCGGAGCTGTAATATTTCTTGTTTTCCAGTGTGCCTTCATGCCATTTCATGCTGGCGATATAAGCCGCCTCCGTCTCGTACTCACAATAGGCGCACCGCAGTACGAGCGGCCTGCCCGGCAGCATCTTGAACTTGCGCTGAATGTACCCCTTCTCCGTCTTCTGATTGGTCACACACCGGTTGTTCGGGCAAGTCACGCCGAAGACCTGCCGCGGAGGGATATCCACCGTCTTGGACGCTACCCCGCCACGTCCTTCGGGCAACGCGACCTCCTTCGCCCCGAGGAAGAGGGCCATCAGCGCCATTCGTATCGGCACGCCGCTCTCCACCTGTTTGAAGTACATGCTGCGCGGGTCCTCATCGACCTCGTAGGCCACTTCATCGATGCGCGGCAGCGGGTGCATGACCAGCGCCTCCTTGAACTGCTTGGCCTTCAGCAGCTTCCTGTCCACAACCGGATACTCCGCTTCCCCCGTCTCCGACGCGCTCTCCAGCCTCTCGCGCTGCAACCTGGTGACGTAGAGCGCATCGATGCCCTTCTGCATCTCAACCTCGATGCTGACGTTGGGGATATTGGTGAGCTGGTGCGGATTGCTGGGCGTCACGTATATGGCATCCAGCTGAGAGATACGATCCTTTCCCTGCCGCTGCGCATCGTCGTACCTCTCGAACACGCCGCCGTAGTCGCCGGTCAGCTTGCGCACCACGTGGTCCGGCAATCCCAGGCCCGAGCCGGTGCGGAAGTGGATATTGGCCCCGAAGCGCGCCAGCGCGTAGGCCAGGGAATGCACGGTGCGACCGTATTTGAGATCGCCCCACAGCGCGATCTTCAGCCCTTGAAGTGACTTGCGCTGCTTCCTGATGGTGTACAGATCGAGAATCGTCTGCGACGGGTGCTCGTGACCGCCGTCACCGGCGTTTATCACCGGCACGCCGGCGTAGTCGGCGACGACCTTGGCCGCCCCCTCCCACGGATGTCTTATCGCAATGATGTCCGCATACGCGCCCACCACCCTGGCCATATCGGCAATGCTCTCGCCCTTGGAAAGGGAGGTGTTGCCCATCTCCATGACCGAAATCACCCGGCCCCCGAGGCGATGCATGGCGGACTCGAAGGATAGACGCGTTCGCGTGCTGGGCTCGAAGAAGAGGCTGGCGAGGATCTTACCCTGGCACAGATGAGACTGGCCGTATATATCGGCGGACATCTCATCGGCCACCGAGAAAACGGCCTCGATCTCAGGATTGGAGAGGTCGTCTATAGTAACCAGACTTCTATTCGCTAGACCCAAGGCGGACTCCTTCCGGCGGCGGGCCGCCGCCCGCCCCGTCATACTCTCTTCCGTCACCGTTCCGTATCAGCTCCACCGCATCGCTCCCGTCTATTTCCCTGAGCCGCACTACCACCTTCTCGTGGGCCGCGGTTGGGATGTTCTTGCCGACATAATCGGCGCGAATGGGAAGCTCGCGGTGGCCCCTGTCGACAAGCACTACCAGCTGGATAGATTGCGAACGCCCGAAGTCGGTAAGTGCGTCCATCGCCGCCCTGACGGTACGGCCGGTATATAGCACGTCATCCACAAGGATGACGCGTTTTTCCTCGAAATCCGGGGGTATATCGGTATGACGGAATGGAGTTATCGCCTCTGTTGATGAAAGGTCGTCGCGATGCAGGGTGATATCGAGGGCTCCAACGTTCGTTCCAGCACACTCGAAATCGTTGATGCAGGCGGCGATACGCTTCGCCAGCGGCACGCCGCGGGTGTGTATGCCGATCAAAAGAAGCTCTTCGCAGCCGCGGTTCCGCTCCACGATCTCGTGAGCGATGCGGGTTATCGCCCTGCGGATGTCCTGCTCGTCAAGCAGTACTTTTTCAGGCATAAAAAATCCCCTCTGCCATGAATATGGTAAGGGGATATAGATTTTCGTTTATGTAATTCACTGCGCACTCCCTTTCCAGTCTCACGGGGCTGGTATTAAAGGTCAACCGCTAAAATATAGTACCATTTTTTTGTGTAATGCGCAACTGGACTTTCTGGCTCAGTGTTTTTTAGTTAAGTAATATCTCTTAGCCTCGATTGCGTTTATTGAATATA
>JAYEHL010000090.1:0-16001 GCA_034659515.1 Chloroflexota bacterium
ATATAAAATGGCGGAGAGGGTGGGATTCGAACCCACGGTACCACGAAGGTACACGCGCTCTCCAGGCGCGCCTGATCGGCCACTCCAGCACCTCTCCGCATAACTCCAGTTTCTGTGCCCTGAAATATCCGCTATCGAGTTGTTAAATAACGATCCTGCGTGTTTCCCCCGTCGACACCGATGACAACAGGAATCGGCAGGTCATCGACTAAAAAAGCGGAGAGGGCGGGATTCGAACCCGCGCTCTCCGAAGCGAGACCGCTTTTCGAGAGCGGCACCATAAACCACTCGGACACCTCTCCCACAGGTTGGGATTATACAATAGAATCAGGAGCGAAGGCAAAGGAATTCGATAAATGCCGACGATTTTACGTGACACAGATGGGGGCGAAAAATTTTTCGCCCCTACAATGTGAATCGACAATTTTATCTATCGTTCAAGCACCACGGCCATGCCCTGGCCGCCGCCCACGCACAAAGATGCCAGCCCCAGGTGCAGGTCGCTGCGCTTCATCTCGTACATCAGCGTGACCACTATCCTCGCGGCGGTGCAGCCGATGGGGTGACCAAGCGAGATTCCGCTGCCGTGGATGTTGGCCTTGTCTAGGTTGACGTTAAGCTCGCGGATGCAGGCGATGGCTTGCGCAGCGAAGGCCTCGTTCAACTCTATGTTCTCAAAATCATCGATGGTGAGACCCGTCTTGGCCAGTATCTTGCGCACGGCCGGAATAGGGCCGAGTCCCATATAAGCCGGGTTGACCGCGGCGGAGGTATACGCCTTTATTTTCGCCATCGGCTGGATGCCCAGCTCGTCGGCCTTCTCCTTCGACATTAGTACCACGGCCGCCGCCGCATCGTTGACGCCGGACGCGTTGCCCGCAGTCACGGTGCCGTCTTTCTTGAACATCGTCGCCAGCTTGGCCATCTTCTCCAGGCTGGTATCCATCGGGCGCTCGTCGGTATCGAAGGCGACGGGATCGCCCTTCTTCTGCGGTACCATCACCGGCACGATCTCGTCCTTGAACATGCCGTCGGCGATGGCCTGCCTGGCGCGGTTGTGGCTCATGAGACCCAGCTCGTCCTGCTCCTGCCGTGTGATGCCGTACTTGGCGGCGATATTCTCGGCGGTGTAGCCCATGTGATAATCGTAGAAAGTTTCGAGGAGGGCGTCCCACAGCAGCAGATCGTTCATCTCCCCGTGGCCGTCGAGGTCCATACGGTATCCCCAGCGGGCCTTGGGCAGGGAATAGGGAGCGTTGCTCATGCTCTCCATCCCGCCAGCGACCATCACATCAGCCTCGCCCATCATGATCGACTCCGCGCCCAGCGTTATCGCCTTCATGCCGGAGGCGCACAGCTTGTTCAGTGTGTAGGCCGGCGTTTCCTTGGGCAGTCCGGCGTACATCGCAGCCAGTCGCGCGGGGTTCTGCCGCTGGCCGGCGAAGAGCACCAGGCCCATTATAGCCTCATCGATCTGCACCGGCTTGAGCGAACTGTCCCAGTTCATGTACTTCTGTTCGAGGTCGATAAACCTCTCATCCTTAAGAGCGTCGGGCCCGTAGCCCAGCGTCTCATTGCCCATCTCGGGACGAATTCCGGCGCGGAGCATCGCCTCCCTGATGACGATGGAACCTAGTTGAACGACGGGAACGTTCTGCAACGTACCGCCGTAGTTGCCTATCGCCGTGCGCGCGCCGCTTACAATTACTACTTCTCGCATGTACTGTTCTCCTTACTTGCTTCTTATATTTTAAGCCCGATATCGACTATCAAAGCCGATTCAGGCCTTCGTCGCCTCATCGATCCAGCCGATAATCGTTCCGGCTCATTCGAACGCGCCCTCGCAGAGTTTCACCTTTCCCCAGGCGCCGAGCTTGTCGCCGACGATCACGATGACGCCTGCCAGCCCTTCGATGTTCTGGGCGAATTCGATCGCCGCCGGGATATCGTCGGGCGTCTTGACCACGTTTGCGATGGCGGTTGCGGCAGCATCGGCGAGGGGTGTCGAGGCCGAGAGCACAACGACCGCATCGGCCTTTCCGAAGCTCAGCGAGTGGCCCACGGTGCCCGACGAAGTGCAGATGCCCATCGGCGTGTCGTCGGGAGCGATGTCGACGGCGAGCTTGCCGGTGAACGGAGAATCGCCGGCGTAGATGCCGACCGTTCTGCTCTCCTTCGTATCGATGTAGATATCCCCGCCGTTCTCCACGACCACTTCAGGGGAGAAGTGCTTCAGCACGCGGCCCACCGCCTCAGCGAGGACACCTGCTACCGCGGCCATCGGCCCGACGTTGCACAGCCTGGCGACCCGGCACATCTCACGGACGATCGGCGAAGCGTCGTCCGGCACGTCGATGGGCTCCAGGCTATCGATGAATTCGGGGTGCCCGGCAATGTACGACTCGATCTCGCCGCGATACCGCTTTACAGCAACTATCGCCTGGCTTTCAAACTCGCTCCAAGCGCGTATGTAGAGGTCGGTCTCCCCAACGGTAGCGGTAAATGGTATTAAATCGCCGCCTTTGACCCACCCGCGGTAAGTTCGGGACTCGAACACTACAGATAAACCTCCATAGCCCTGGGCGGGCAGGCGAGCACGCACAACTCACAGGCGGTGCACCGGGTCGCATCGAAATTAACCATCTTAGTTTTATGATCTACAAATAGGGCCCCTGTGGGACATACGGTCACGCACGCCCCGCAGTGGGTGCATCTTTCCTCGTTGCGTCTGATATCCTGCCCCAGCGACTGTATTTTAACGCCGGTGTCCTGCAGGTACTTTATGCCCCTCTCGTAGTCCTTCCGCGCGCCGGAGAGTTCGAGCACCATGAGCCCCTCCTCCCTAGGAGTAACCGACGCCTTGAGCACATTCAGCACCAGGTCATAGTCCTTGACCAGGTGATAGATTATCGGCTGCTCCACCATACGCGTTGGAAACTGTAGCACCACCCTTTTTCTTATAGCCATCTCTCCGACCTCTCGCTAACCTCGATCGATTTGCCTTTGTATTATATCCTGTATACCGTTTTCGATAATATACGAAAGCTTTGCA
Source organism: Chloroflexota bacterium (assembly GCA_034659515.1). Taxonomy (GTDB): domain Bacteria; phylum Chloroflexota; class Dehalococcoidia; order E44-bin15; family E44-bin15; genus JAYEHL01. The sequence continues at coordinate 3,053 of JAYEHL010000090.1, forward strand.
GGAGCTACTCCTCCTCCTCTATGGGGCGCTCAACGAGCGGCTTCACGCTTACCCCGGATTCGACGCCGGGTAGCGGCGCGACGGGTTCGGTGAGCAGGAACTCGCCCTTAACGATCCAATCCTTCAGCTTTTCGGCGATCTCCAGCGCCCGCGGGTAGCTCGAAAGCGACGCGGTGGGTACCTGTTTTCCGTCGATCACTATTCTTCCACTCCTCAACTCGCCGTAGCTCACCTCGCCAACGATATCCGGCTCGCGCTGCGGGTACGCAGAACTGTAATCGACGATTGCGGCGATGATTTCATCGTCACGAACCGATGCGTTGCGCAGGATGTCTTCATTCAGTACCGGTATAGGAACGCCAATACCTACGGTCATCGTAGCGCCGTAGCCCAGCATGCTGGTGCCAACCAGAAAGCGCGGGCTCATCCCCTTCAGGTCGCCGATGACCGCCAGCGTCCCCGCCCCCCGCGTCGGCACGCCGTTATCGCCCCGCGGCGACGTCGGGTTATGTTGCGTCCCCTGCCATGCTACGTAACCCACCCCACCGCCGAGGAATATCCTTGTGCCGATGCCGATGGTCATGTAATGCGAATCGTTGAGCAGCGGCGAGAGCTGTCCGGCGGAGCAGTAGTTGGCGTTGCCGATCCTCGGTTTGAGCACGCCCATGTACGTATAAATCGTTTTATCCGATGCGTTAACCGCGACATTGTAGTTCTGGTAGGCATTTCGCATATTGAACAGGACCGCATCATTCATATCCTTGAGATTTATCCATGTCTCCAGCTTCTTGCGCGGGTAGCAATCGGTGCCATAGGCGGCGGCTACCAGCTTCACATCCTTACCGGCCACCAGCGCCTCGATGACATGACCGCCGCCGTAATTAAACGGTCCCGGATGCTGGCGATTGCGCGGGTCGTCGTCGGGCATGGCTGTAGCGCCGAGTAGTATGTCCACCGCGGCGACTCCGGTGTAAGCGGGGACATCGTTCAAATAAACCCTGCCGCCGCCGAGCTTGATCCTCGGCTTGGTGTGCCCCAGGTTGAAATAAGCGCTCGAGCCGCACATCGGGCCGAAAGTGCCGGTGGTCACAACGTCGACCTCCCTGGCCGCCTTTTCGATTCCCTTCTTCGCCACCAGGTCGATGATCTCCTCCGCGTTGACCACCACCGCCTTGCCCTGCCTGATCTTCTCGTTGATCTCTGCGACAGTCTTTGCCATATGTCTCTCCTTAACTACCCGTGAGCGCTCCATCCCCAAGACACCGACATCCGATCGATGCCCATAATTTTAACTTTGGATTCAGGCTATCATTTTAGACCATATGTAATGTTGTAGCAAGATTACGTTATCCCCGCCCGCTCTATCGTGCCGCCGCCGATCACATACGAATCCCGGTAGAACACCACCGCCTGCCCCGGCGTGATCGCCAACTGCGGCCGCTCGAACTTCACATGCGCCTCACCATTCGGCATCGGGGTCACGACTGCCTCCGCCTCGCGGTGGCGATATCGTATCTTGGCTTTGACCTCGATCGGATGATCGAGCGCGGCGAACTCGATCCAGCTCAGGTCGCCAGCGATCAGTTCAGCGCCGTACGCCTCGTTCTTGCCGCCGACGATTATCGCATTGCGCCCGGGGTCGATTGCGGTCACATACAGCGGCTCGCCGTGCGATAACCCCAGCCCCTTGCGCTGACCGACGGTATACGACGCGATGCCGCTATGCTCCCCGATTACATTGCCCGCGCCGTCGATTATCGGGCCCGGCTGCGAGGCCATCGGCAGGCGCTCCCCGACGAACTCTCTGTAATTCCCCCGCGATACGAAACATATGTCCTGACTCTCCGCGCGGCCCGCCGCATCGAGCCCCATCTCGCGCGCCGCCGACCGCACCTCCGCCTTCCTCAATCCGCCCAGCGGCATGAGTACCCGTCCGAGCCGCTCCCGATCCATCAGATAAAGGAAGTACGATTGATCCTTACCGCCGTCGATCCCCTTTTTCAATCGATATCGTTTTGCGCCATCGACCGGCTCGATGCGGGCGTAGTGGCCGGTGGATACATATTCAGCGCCGGTCTCGTCCGCCTCGTCGAACAGGGCGGAGAACTTGATATATCGATTGCAGCGCACGCAGGGATTGGGCGTCCTGCCCCGCGCGTACTCTCGGCAAAAATAGTCGATGACGCGCTCGTTGAACGCATCGCTTACATCAATGACGCGATGCGGTATGCCCAATCGCCCGGCGGCCTCCGCCGCGCTATCGACGGTATCGTTCGAGGCGTCCGGCAGTCCCAGCCGCAGCGTCAACCCGACAACCTCGCAGCCCTGCCTGAGAAGCAGTGCAGCGGCCACGGACGAATCGATCCCGCCGCTCATGGCTACCACTACTTTCATAGATGAATATCGCCTTTCAATAACGTTACGTACGATACTGTCGACACGGATAACGGCATCTCAATCGGCGCGGATTTCTAAAAAATACGATCGTGCTACAGGGACCTCAATCACTCTTCGGACTGCGGCGACTGTTTGCGCAGACCTTCGATTATCGCCGGAAGAACATCCAGCACGTAATCGATCTCCTCCGCCGTCGTCTCGCGCCCCAGGCTGAACCTTATCGAATTTCGCGCCTCGTCGCTCGAATATCCCATCGCCATCAGCACATGGGACGGGTCCTTTCTCCCCGACTGGCACGCCGAGGCCGTGGAGACAGCGACGTCCGCCATGTCCAGCTGCCGCGCCAGCGCCTGCCCGTCCACGAAATCGAATGTCACGTTGACGTTATTCGGCAGCCTGCGCTCGGGATGTCCGTTGAGGCGCACGCCGTCGATGCGCTCGAAGATGCCGCTAGCCAGCCGATCGCGAAGCGCCGCCATGCGATCAGGCTCGGTAGCGACCTCGCCCGCGGCGATCTCCATCGCCGCGCCGAAACCGACGACGCCCATCACGTTCTCGGTGCTGGCGCGGCGCATGTGCTCCTGCTCGCCGCCGTGCAGGAACGACACCATCTCAACCCCCTCGCGAACGTACAGCGCGCCGACGCCCTTGGGCCCGTACAGCTTGTGCGCGGAGATCGACATCAGATCGACTCCAAGCTCATCGACGTTCACCGGCAGGCGTCCCGCCGCCTGCACCGCGTCGGTGTGGAAATACACGCCCCTCGACTTTGTGATCTTTCCTATTTCGATTATGGGCTCGATGGCGCCGACCTCATTGTTGGCGTACATTACCGATATCAGTATCGTCCGCTCCGTGATCGCCCTTGCGACATCGCCCGGATCGACCAGGCCGTACTCGTCGACAGGCAGGTACGTCACATCGAATCCCTGATCTCGCAGGAACCTGCACGGTTCGATGACGGCCAGGTGCTCGACCGAGGTGGTTATGATATGGTTGCCGCGGTCTCGGTTGGCGTAGGCCACGCCTTTGAGCGCCAGGTTATCGGACTCCGTGCCGCCGCTGGTGAAGACGATCTCGTCGATTGCCGCCCCGATGAGCGAGGCCACCTTCGCCCGCGCGTCATCGACAGCGGCCCTAGCCTCCTGCCCGTACGAATGCCCGCTGGACGGATTGCCGAACACGCCGCTCATGTACGGGATCATCGCGTCTACGACATCCGGGTGCATCGGCGTCGTCGCCGCATAATCCAGATAAATCCTTCTCGCTTTCTTACCGGAGTCGTCCATACTGCTTTAACCCTTCGCTCAGCCACAGCCGATTATTGACAGCCCGTCGTTTACATGGTTATCCTAGCATAGAAACGAAAATCTTCAAAGCACTCATGCTTGTAGAAAATCGATAAACCGTATAGAATGTGGCCCTCGGAGGTAGTTAATGCTTGAAGTCGAGAACCTGAGCGTAAAGGTGGGGGATAAACAGATACTCCAAGATGTCAGTTTTACCGTCGACATCGGCGAGACGCTGGTGCTGTTCGGGCCCAACGGCGGCGGCAAGAGCACGCTGCTGATGGCGCTGATGGGCTTCCCGCGCTACGAGATAAACGCCGGGCGCATATTTTTCAAGGGCGAGGACATCACTCGCCTGCCCGTCGATGAGCGTTCCCAGAGGGGCATCGGAATCCTGTTTCAGCGCCCGCCGGTGGTACGCGGGGTCAAGCTGAGGGAGATGGTTCGGGCGTGCCTCGGCGACCGTGCGGAAAGCGTAGACATCGATGAGCTGGCGCTCAGATCCAACATGACCGAGATGCTCGATCGCGAGGTCAACTACGGTTTCTCCGGCGGCGAGGTCAAGCGCTCCGAGCTGATGCAGCTGATAGCCCAGGAGCCCGAGTTCGCCATGCTGGACGAGCCGGATTCCGGCGTCGATCTGATGAACATCGTGCTGGTCGGTAAAATGATAAACGATCTGTTGCAGCGGGACATGATCCGCAGTAGAACGCATTCCAGCCTCATCATCACGCATACCGGCCACATCCTCGACTACGTGGAGGCCGACCGGGCCTGCGTTTTGCTCAACGGCGGGATATGGTGCAGGGGTAATCCGCAGGAGATTCTCTCAAGCATAAAAACCCAGGGATACGAGGGGTGCGCGGCATGTCAGAAGTAAACGAAAAAATCGAATCCGCGAAGGCAGCGAACCCGTCGCCCGCACTTGGCGATATCGACCTCGAATCGTTTTCGAAACAGGCTGAGGAGCACTCGTATCAGGAAGACTTCTCCAAGATCGCAGAGGCCGACAGGCAGCGCATGGAGGATGTCGGCGTGGTGCTAGGCGATTCAGCGAAGCGGTCGGGCACCTTCCTCCAGAAGGATCACTCCGTTATTCACAGCAAGACGCAGCAGGACGGCGTGGAGATTATGAGCACTCCCGATGCGATGCAGAAGTACCTGTGGCTATCGGACTACCTCTGGAAGCTGGTATCGCCCGAGGCCGATAAGTTCACCCGCTTCGCCAGCGACAATCCGTATCAGGGCTATTTCATCCGCGTGCTGCCGGGCGTGAAGGCCGACTACCCGGTGCAATCCTGCCTGTACCTCGCCAAGCACGGCTTGGCGCAGAACGTCCACAACATCGTCATCGTGGAAGAGGGCGCGGAGCTGAACATTATCACCGGCTGCGCCATCGCGCCCATGAACGACGAGGGGCTCCACGTCGGCATCTCCGAGTTCTACATCAAGAAGGGAGCCAAACTCAACTTCACCATGATCCACAACTGGGCGCCCAAGATGGAGGTGCGCCCGCGAACCGGCATAATCATCGAAGAGGACGCCGTGTTCACCAACAACTACATCTGCCTCAAGCCGGTGCACACCCTGCAGACCTATCCCATCGCGCGGTGCGTCGGCAAGAACGCCCGTGCCAGCTTCAACAGCGTGCTGGTGGCGACGTCCGGTGCGCACCTCGACGTCGGCTCGCGCGTGCTGCTCGAGGCCGAGGGGACGAAAGCCGAAATCGTCTCCCGCGCGATCACCACCGGCGGTAAAATCATCGCCCGCGGCTTCCTCTCCGGCCAGGTCGCCGATGTTAAAGGGCACCTCGAGTGCCGCGGCCTCATACTCGGCGAGTCCGGGACGATCCTGGCGATACCGGAGCTCGAGGGCACGGTAGCCGGCGTCGATCTATCGCACGAGGCCGCCGTGGGTAAGATCGCCGAGGAGGAGATCGAATACTTCATGGCGCGCGGCCTCTCACGCGACGCCGCTGTATCGACAATCGTGCGCGGCTTCCTCAGCGTGGACATCGAGGGGCTTCCGCCGGAGCTGGCGGCGCAGATACAGCACGCCACCGATCTGAGCCAGCAGGAAGTGCTGTAAGGTTCAGACTGCATCCAGACAATCTTTACACAATTCACTCTACAGCGGCTTCCAGGGTTCCGGTTTCGGGGCTGTGATTAATGCTCAATCCATCCGCTCCCATCCACCCCCGCGGACGGTGCCGTACATGATATGGCAGTGGTTTGGGGTGTGGCAGCGATGCCTGTTGACTGTCGTGCGGCGTGGGTGTACCATACAGTCCCACTATCGATGTAACTTCGCGGCAGAGATATATCCTTAAAGGAGGGTTGTCATGACGGAGAAGGCAGAGGTAAAAGGCATCGGCAAGTTCTGCGACTCGATTTGCCCCATATGCGTAGCGGCGCGCGGCAGGTTGCCGTGGCTCAAGCCGGTGCTGAAGGCTTTGTACTACACGCTGGCCAGGCTGATGAGATTTCTGCACGTGATGATGCCGTGCACCTCAAGGGAGAAGCAGACCGGCAAGAAGCCCTGGGAATAGCCTCTCCTGCTCCCGCGACGCGGCGGTATCCACCATCGTTCGCGGCTTCCTCAGCGTGGACATCGAGGGGCTTCCGCCGGAGCTGGCGTAGCAGATACGGCACGCCACCGACCTGAGCCGGCAGGAAGTGCTGTAAACTTTTTAGCTTGTGCAGTGCGGGCTTGGGCAGTATATTTCCGATATTATCATTTCATCACCCCTACTTGACTTATGTGATATAATAAGATAACCTTATATTATCATGATAATTGATAAAAAGGGCTATATATTGACTGTTGGATAGAGAAGGTGAGGCCTGCTATGAGAGACAACTTGATACTCCATACGTAGCTAGATGGAGAATGCACAACTAAAAATTACTGGAATCCCAATGATACAGAAGAGTAGTCTTCATCCACTAAATCAATACAAGCAACCGCTCCTAGTGCTCGAAAACCAGGCTCGGTTCAATATGACGGACAGCAAGCCATGACCGCAAACACACTGGCAGCGACTGGTCTCAGGTGTTAGATGGAAGGATAACAAGATGAGTATTTTGATGTTTCTAACGTTCTTCGTAATTGGCATCGGGGGAACCATTATCTGGATATGGACGATTATTGATTGTGCCACCAATGAACCTCCTGAAGGAAACGACAGGCTTATCTGGACATTAATCGTTGTCCTCACTCATTGGATAGGTGCATTGATTTATTTGCTTGTAAGAAAACCGAAGCGAATTGAGCAATACGGGAAGTGAAATAATCTAACGGCAACAGACAAAGGAGTGCCAGCGATGAAAGTAATGAGTGTTTTGTTCCTATGCATAGGGCTCTTGACCTGTTCCCTCATTACCGGCTGCGGAGGAAGCAGCGCCATCGACGGCAACAACTCCGTTAGCCAAGCCCGATTGATCGTCGTCACCATTAACGATAGCGACGAAAGCAATCGATCCCAGAGCCTGATGGAATACGAATTCCTCGACGGCGAACCGGTCTCCACACGAACGATACTGACAAATCCGGGGGCACAGCTGCGCTTCAACTGCGATAGAAGTTACCTCGTCCGGAACCGCTACGTAGTTACCGATTTCGGCGATATCGTCGATATTTCGTCGGGAGAGTTCCTGCATTACGGCGGCTCAGGTAGCGATTATACAAGGCTTGTGGATATTGAAGGTAGCAATGTTATCATCCACTCACCACAATCGGACAGGTATTTTTACTACGATTTGGCGACACAGGAATATCAGGAACTCGAAGACCTCGTGAAATGGACGTTGCCGGGACTTCTGTCCCCGACGGAAACAAGAGCGTCTCAAGTATAAACGTTGCTATCACCGACTCCTCCCAATGTTGTAGTGAAATCCGGCTGTACGGCTTAAACGGCGAAGAACAACTGTTAGGAGCAGGGTTCTGCATTCAAGTATCAGTGTTTTCATCTTAATTAGGCATGCCGGTTCCGATGATGTGGATCGATAACGAAACGATTATCACACAAATATCCAACGGAGAGATCGTAACCCTCAAAATCGACGGTTCAGTCGAGCCTGTTGTGAACATAGGTTTGAAGGAGGAGGGGGACCCGGAATGGTGGACATCGGGCTTAGGTAGCGGGATACTATCTGCATCCTTCTCAACTGGCTCGATGGGGCAAGTCATCTACAACCTGCTGTATCCATGGAGCCCCGATCAGGAACCGGGAGTGAATTCAAAATCATTCGTAATTGACATTGAAGGCAAGACTTATTCCATTTACGAACCGGAATGGATCGATCTGGGCAATGGCTTCGAGGCTGAACAGACTCTTGAAGCGAGTTACCGTGATATTCGTTACAATGAGATCGATATCGGCCGTGAGTGGTTCTTTGAATTGGAAACCGTAACTATGGAGGGATATTTGGCTATAGCCTGCTACGATGGGCCGGGCAACCCTGAAAGTGTTAAGGTATGGCGCAGCGCGAATGAGGAGTGGACTACTATCGACTTTGAATCGCCGATCTGGTTAGCCGATACTGCAATCATCGGCTGGATTGTGCCGGAAGACGTGCAGTGAATCCCCCGATAATCTCACAGGCTCACAATTCGACCTGCAAAACCATAATCGCAGTGTGGGCTCAGCACACCGTTTATCGCCAGAGGACACACATATGTCACCGAAGAAATCAGACCATCGCCGAGGCCCGGTGCGGCTGAGTTTAATCGTTAGTTCTCTTGACATGCAATAGCATTAGATGTACTGTGTTTCTGTACATATCGTCGTAAAAGAAAGGCCGCAAAATTCATGACTACTGTAACTACATATACTAATGCGCGCGCTACCTTCGCCAAACTCTGTGACGAGGTCGCTTCAACGCGGGAGCCCGTCATCATCCACCGCAGGGGCGCTGATGATGTGGCCCTGGTGTCGGCGGACGAGCTTGCCAGCCTTGCCGAAACAGCCCATCTCCTGCGTTCCCCGAAAAATGCAGGGAGGCTGCTCGCTGCATTAACCCGCGCTCAGAAACAAGATCTGTCGCCATCGTCGGTGGAGTACCTGCGCAAAGAGTTGAAGCTTGAGTAAGGGTAAAACTAACCCGAAGCCGGCGAAAGGCAGCCGGGCTACCGTATTCCATCCTGAATTTCGGGAAGACCTTCGCTACTGGGTCGAAACCAACCTGAAGACAGCGCTTCGCGCCTTTGATTTAATCGAGGCTATCGCGCGAGATCCTTTCACCGGCATGGGAAAGCCCGAACCTTTAAAATACCTCGCACCGGGCGTATGGTCCCGCCGCCTTACGCAGGAGCATCGTATTGTGTATCTGGTCGGCAATGACCGAATAGATTTTCTGCAAGCACGTTATCACTATTGAACGGACTCTTGCGACGCGGGCGTATTTTAAACGGAATGACCGAGGACACACACAAATACCACTCGATAAGAAAGACCCGGATAAAATAAATCAGATCGTCGCCGAGGCCCGGCGCGGCTGATGGGATCATTCATTCAGGAGGCCTAACAAGTGGAATATGCAATCCAAACGGAAAACCTTGTCAAACGATATAGCCGTCCTCTAAATGTGAAACAACGAGGAGGTGCGTTTACCGCGCTTGATGAAGTCTCTCTGCAAATCGAAAAGGGGACTGTGGTCGGATACCTGGGACCGAACGGTGCGGGAAAAACTACGACGATCAAAATACTCGCCAAGCTTATCACGCCTACCTCGGGGCGCGCCTATATAAACGGCATCGATGTCACCGATTCCTCACAGGAAGTGCTGCGAAGTGTCGGCATGCTGATCGAAGTTCCCGGGACATATGACTACCTCACACCCCATGAAATGCTTTACTACTTCGGGATGGTTCATCGCATCGGTAAAAAGAACATCGACCGGAGGATCGAGGAAACACTCCAATTAGTCGACCTGTTGGATTGGGAGCACAAAAAGATCGGCACTTTCAGTACAGGGATGCAACGCAGAGTCGCTTTGGCCAAGGCCGTGTTGCACCGGCCGGAAATCCTGATATTGGACGAGCCGGTGCTCGGATTGGATCCTAAGGGTATACGAGATGTTCGGGAGTTGATACGGCGGTTCAAGAGCGAGGGTATGACCGTTTTTTTGAGCTCTCACCTTCTTGGGGAAGTGTCTGAAGTATGCGATGAGGTAATCTTTCTGGACAAAGGAAAAGTCATTGAATCCGATGGCATGGACGATATCGCCAAAACCACCGTGTTCGAATCTGTCAAAGTGAGATTCTCCAGACCGCTCACTTCCGATGAACTCGAAAGTATCCGCTCGATCAAACTCGCAAGTAGCGTCGAAATGACGGACAGTACGGTTCGAATCCAACTCGCCCCGGAGCCGGAATCGATCTATCAGGTGTTGCGGGAGTTGGTCGCCTTGAATTTTGAAATCATCTCCTACAATCCGGAGGGCAAGGGGCTCGAAGATTACTATATTTCCATCATGGGCAATTAGGGGGAGTGAGTCAGATGATAACGCTGAAAAGTGACCTTTACGATATCTACCTTTCGCTGAGGTTCGAACTCACCAAACACATGAGGCGCAAGAGGCTTCTGATTGTCGGGGCGATAGCAATTCTCGTTCCCCTGCTGATAGGTTACCTCGGTTATTACGCCAGTGATTTTTACACCGTTGAGATATTAGCATCTAGTAGCCTTGGTTTCATCACGCTTCTCGTAATCATCGCAGGGGCAATGTTCGCGGGGGATGCCATATCCGGGGAGATCGCGAAGAAGACAGGATTGTTGCTGTTCCCAACACCACAAAAGCGCTTTTCGATTATCGCAGGGAAATACATCGCAGCGCTTACAGCCACCATATTTGTGGTCTCCATATACTACGTGATATTGACGATTCAAATCATTCACTTGTTTGGCGCAGGAGAACTCTCGATTGCACTGGCAAAATCGTATCTTATAGCTATACTTTTTGCAGGCAGTATAGTGAGCCTTTTCTACTTCTTCAGCAGCCTTTTGAAGGGAACTACCGCACCTTCATTGATCGGTTTCTTCTTCATCTTGATGATACTCCCGATCTTTTCCGGGATACTGATGCTATGCGATATCGATCCATGGTTCATCGTGACCACCCAGGCCGGATTGATTACTCAGGTATTCGGAGTGAGCGGCATGATGGGCGAACAAGTTCAACTCTCCTTCGGTTCCGGGATCGCAGTGATGATCGTATATGCGCTAGCCTTCTTTTTCACCGGTGCGTTTATCGCAAGTCGTAAGAATATGGAGTAGCTCTCCCGCAAAGGCGCAAGGCCTGCCCACCATACTACATGTCGAACCCAATAGAGGAACGCACATATGTCACCGAAGAAACCGGATCCAGACAAAATAAATCAGATCGTCGCCGAGGCCCGGCGGGAGCAGGAGCAGCGGGAGAAGGGCTACCGGGAGCGAGCCCTCAGGATATACCCGCATGTCTGCGCGCGATGCGGGCGCGAGTTTTCCGGCAAGCGGCTCAAGGAACTCACGGTGCATCACAAGGATGGCAACCACGAAAACAATCCGAATGACGGCAGCAACTGGGAGCTGCTGTGCCTCTACTGCCATGACAACGAGCACTCGCGGTCGCTGAGCAGCTACGAAGCCGGCACGCAGCTAACGAACGGCGACCAGGGACCGCGCCTCACCCACAGGCCGTTCGAGAATCTCAAAGCATTGTTGGGTAACGATGAATCGAAGGGCGAGGAGTAGTATCCGCAGACCCGACGATCCACACCTCGCAGATCCCCCTTGACTTAAATTATGCAATGATATAACCTCACATAATCACAGTGACCTGTATGAAAGGGGGTAAGGATCATGAATGCCGTACACAAGATTTTCGGTCGCGTTTGCGAGCACTGCCCTATCTGCAACCACGCCAGGGAAAATACCGATGGCAGACTTTATAAGATCATCGATTCGCCTATCCACGGTAACTGGTGCCCCGCATGGCAGGGATACAAGAAGCTGGAAGCGGAAGGGAAGCTCAAAAGCCGGCAGAAATAATATCAGGGAGACTTCCAGAACGATTCCTAACCCATTCGTATTGCCAGTACTCCACCACCGGTATTTGCCATTACCACTACCCAGCGATAGAATATCGCCATAATCACGCGCGAGGTGGTATATGGAACTCAAGCTGATTCCTATCGACAAGCCGACAGACCTCAACTTCATCCTCGGTCAGACGCATTTCATCAAGAGCGTCGAGGACATCCACGAGGCTCTGGTGCAGACTGTGCCGGGCATCAAGTTCGGGCTGGCGTTCTGCGAAGCCAGCGGCCCCACACTGGTGCGGGCGTCGGGAACGGACGAGAGGCTGATCAAGCTGGCGAAGAAGAATGCGTTAACGCTGGGCGCCGGGCACTCGTTCATCGTAATGCTGGGCGAAGGCTACTTCCCGCTCAACGTACTGAACGCCGTAAAGATGGTTCCCGAGGTGTGCCGTATCTTCTGCGCCACTGCCAACCACACGCAGATGATCGTCGCCGAGAGCAAGCAGGGACGCGGCATCCTCGGCGTGATCGATGGCCTCAGGGCCAGGGGAGTCGAGACCGAGGCCGATGTAGCACAGCGCAAGGAGTTCTTGAGAAATATCGGCTACAAACTCTAGCGTTGCTAAACGTGCGAGTCGTAACTACTATCGAAACAACAGCATACCGTTCCGGAAACCCATACATCCTCGCATATGCTATACTTATTGCCAGATCGGGACCGCCTGATTTTCCCGGCAGTAGCGGCTTCCCGGTGGAAAACAAAAAACTTGTTCAGGAGATAAACCATGCCGTTTTCCCGTTTCAGGGCTGGACACAGCCGTTTTAAAGAGATCTTCACAGGCAAAAAGGACTTTTTCCTTCACCTAGCGGAGAAAGGCCAGAACCCCAGGGTGCTCTGGATCGGGTGCTCCGACTCACGCGTCGTCCCCGAGCATATCGTCGGCGCCGAGCCGGGCGAACTTTTCGTACTGCGCAATATAGCCAACGTAGTGCCGCCCGCCAGCATGGATGACGATGCGGTAGGTGCCGTGATAGAATACGCCGTTCTGCACCTTCAATTGCCCGATATCGTCATCTGCGGCCACACGGATTGCGGCGGGATAAAAGCTCTCTACGGCCACCTTGACGCTAAACGCGAGCCGCATATCTGCCGCTGGCTGGAATTGATCTGGCCCCTTCGCGAGCAAGTGAAGAAGTCCGGGGTGTCGGAGAAGATGATCGTGACGGAGACCGTCAAGGCC
>JAYEHL010000091.1:0-3091 GCA_034659515.1 Chloroflexota bacterium
CCGTATTCCGTTACCATCTTGCGGGAGATTTTGGTCACCTGCTCCAGGTCGTTTCCCGCCCCGGTGGTGACCTCGCTGAATATGATCTCTTCGGCGGAATGTCCGCCGAGCATGGTGGCCAGCGTATCGTTGAACTGGGCGTAGGTCCACAGATGGCGATCTTCGGTGGGCAGGAGCCGTGTGTATCCTCCCATCATGCCGCGGGCGATTATAGTTACCTTGTGCACCTGGTCGGCGTTGGGGAGGGAATGCGCGACGATCGCATGACCTGCCTCGTGATAGGCGGTTATCTCCTTCTCCTTGGGGCTTATTATCCTGCTCCTTCGCTCCGGACCCGCTACCACGCGGTCGATGGACTCTTCCATCTCGGAATGGCCTATCTTCTTCTTCTCACGCCGCGCCGCAAGGATCGCGGACTCGTTCACCAGGTTGGCGAGGTCCGCGCCGGAGAATCCGGGCGTCTGCTTGGCGATGACCTCGAGGTCCACGCCGTCCTCGAGCGGCATCTCCTTGGCGTGGACTTGAAGTATGGCCTTGCGCCCTTTGATGTCGGGAGGATCGAGCACTACCTGGCGGTCGAAACGGCCGGGCCGCAGCAGGGCCGGGTCGAGTATGTCGGGGCGGTTCGTAGCCGCTATCACTATCACGTTTGTCGATGTATCGAAGCCGTCCATCTCCACCAGTATCTGGTTCAGCGTCTGCTCGCGCTCGTCGTGGCCCCCGCCGAAACCGGCGCCGCGGTGGCGGCCTACGGCGTCGATCTCATCGATGAATATGATGCATGGGCTGTTGCGCTTGGCCTGCTCGAACAGGTCGCGAACCCTCGATGCTCCCACACCGACGAACATCTCCACGAACTCGCTGCCGCTCATCGAGAAGAAGGGTACGCCGGCCTCTCCGGCTACCGCGCGGCCAAAGAGGGTCTTGCCGGTTCCCGGCGCCCCGACGAGCAGCACGCCCTTGGGAATGCGCGCCCCGAGGGTGGAGAACTTCTTTGGGCTCTTGAGGAACTCCACCACTTCCTGTAGCTCCTGTTTGGCCTCGTCGACGCCGGCGACATCGCTGAAGGTCACGTTGGACTTGGTGCCGGTGAAAAGCCGCGCCTTGCTACGGCCGAAGTTAAGCGCCTGGTTGCCTGCGCCGCGGGCGCGGCTGACGATAAACCATATAAGGCCAATGAAAATAATCAGCGGCAATAGGGTCATGAGCAGGTTGCTCCAGCTGAAGCTGCTGGGGGGGGTGTAGCTATATTCGATCTTGTACGGATCGAAAAGTGCGTATGCGTCGATGCTGTCCGATAGCAAATAGGAAACGGCCTCTTCGCCGTTCGCCAATTCTATGGTGAGCTTGTCGCCCGACTGCTCTATGCTCGCTATAAGGCTGTTACCGACGACCGAGCCGTTCTCTACGACCTGGCCTTCATTCGCCATCGCAACCAGCTCGGACATCGTCAGCTCAACCGGACCTTCTGAGGGTGGTCGGAAGAAGAGGAAGTAAAGCGCCACCAATACAGCGATCACCACCAGGTAGATGATGCCTTTCCTTAGGAAGTTGGATGACATGCCTTTTTCCGGGTTTTCGTTCACGATCTTTCCTTATTAGTATAGCGCTTCATTATACCAGAGTGCGCCTCAAAATTAAATGCGGGAGGCTTGTGGCCCTAGCATCGCAATGATATTATAGTATGACGCTGGATAAGTTGTTCTCTGTATTTAGTTATGGGTCTCGATGACGCTTATAATAAGGCGCTGGAAGCTGTGGCACAGGTAGATCTCCATGAGGCTGCCTTCAATAGCGGTGTCGGCTTCGATGGAGAGATATTTACAATTCCATTGTTCAACCGCATTTACAAGGTTCGCACCACCGGTTTCGAGGTGTGCGAGGCAGGCAGCGAAGTTACGCCTCCTCGAATATTGGAGATACTTTTGATGCACTATCTGGCGCAGGCAGATGGAACGGCCTTATCCGGTATGTGGATCGCTTACCGGCAGCTTCCGGGCGGGCAGCTGTTCGAACGAAGGTTTACAAATCTTGTTTCCCGCCCGCTTGTCGAGCTGTTCGGCGGAGATATCGATGGTTTCAGCGAATCGGCGCTTGCTCTCGGAGGACAGTCGATGGAACGTATGGGGGATGCGAGCTTCCGGTTTACTGCTTTGCCCAGGGTACCGATAGCTTGTAGTCTTTCCCGCGGCGAGGACGATATCCCGCCATCGATCAATATACTTTTCGATGAAACCGCTTCTCACTATCTGGACACGGAGGACCTGACTATATTGGGCGGTTTGATGAATTCTTATTTGAAAGCATGCAGAAAAAAAGATATATGAAAGCTTGAGGACAAGTGTGAAGGAAACTTTGGCAAAGGCGGCTGCGAATTTTCTCTCCGAGCTCTCTTTGGAGGAGAGGGAAGGGTATCGGCAGGGAGTCAATAATTTTGTTCGCTGGTGCGGGGCTGATCGCGTGATAGGCGGGCTGTCCGCCCTAGACGTGGCAAATTATGCCGAGAGTATAAATAGCAGCTCCGTCGATATCGCAAAAGTGACTACTCCGGTAAGGGCGTTCTTATTGTTCGCGAAGAAGGAGGGGCTTACTATCACGAACCTGTCGATTCATCTTAAGGTGAAGAAATACGTGCCAAGAAAGGGAGGCTCCGGTAAAGGTAAACCAGAGATTTCCACGATGACGCATGAAGGTTATGAGGAGTTGAAAGCGGAACTCGTTGCTCTGAAGAAGGAGCGTCCCAAGCTTGTGGAGGATATACACAAAGCCGCTGCAGATAAAGACTTCCGTGAGAACGCGCCTTTAGAGGCTGCCAGGGAGCGTCAGGGTATGGTTGAGGCGCGGATCAGGCAGATTGAGGCAATGTTGAAGACGACGGTGGTTGGGGTGGAAGACAGGCCGAGCGATCAATCGGTGGCGCTTGGCAGTAAGGTCGTCATACTTGATCTATCTGACAATGAAGAATTGACCTACACCCTGGTAAATAAGAACGAGGCCAGCCCGCTGAAAGGAAAGCTTTCGGTAGCATCGCCCATAGGCAAGACGTTGATCGGGCACAAAGAGGACGATGTGGTTGATGTTGCCGCTCCTG
>JAYEHL010000092.1:0-3029 GCA_034659515.1 Chloroflexota bacterium
ATATTCCTTGAGCCATCTTCGGTATGACTGATAAATCTCCCAGTCTACGACGCTCTGCTCGTGTCCCCTGCAATCAGTATCGTCGCATGTATATCTGTATTTGAAATCGAAAGGGATCTTTTCGAGAGGCATGGGTTTATCCCCATCGAAGAAGTGTTGCTGTTGCAGGGCATCCAATTGTTTCGACGTCCAATTATTTGAGGACGGCTCGATGATCAGGGCTTCTATTCTTTTAGGGCGAAAGAGTGCCAATGATATTTTCGAGAGTTCCTGCCCCTCGCGAATAGTCTCCAGCGATTTCAGTCTGAGCGGTTCCAGCAAGGCGCGCCTCGCTGCCCAGTTATGTTCCGTTGAAAGACGTTTGGGCAGCAGTTCGATCGAACCAATGTCGATGTAGTGGCTTTCCGGCCTCGGGTCGCTCGACTTTTTGATTCTAGCCCTTATCCACTGGTATTTTTTGAACTGCTTTTCCGATTCCAGAAGTCGAAACGGCAGCGGATGTAAGCGCAGCCACTCTCCCGTTCTAGTAATGCCGGCAGTGCAACTGGACTCAACGTATTTTTTACTGGGTGTGGGATATGCTTTTACTAAGATCAGGATTTCTTCCCATACGAATGACGTTCGTATCAATGAATTCCGTCTCCAACAATAAAATAACCAATCGGGTTTGCATAAGTATACACAGGGGGCTGGAGAGTGTAAAGCTGGGGGGGGGTAGAAAGTGGAGGGTGGCTGGTCTATCCGCCGCCCATCATCTTCTCGATATCCACCTTGCCGAAGCGCTCCCACTCGCTGTAGACGCAGCCGCAGTATTTCTGGTGGTACAGCTCCATCTCGCGTGACAGCTTGTGGCCCTCGCGGAAGCCGGGGCGGAAATCCTCATAGTGGAAATCGACTTTGTATTCTCTCGATATCGCCTCGCATATATCCCGCAGCAGATCGTGCTTCTGATACGGGCTGATGAACAGCGTTGTCGTAAACGCATCGAAGCCGTTTTCTTTTGCGACCTGAGCGGTCTTTTCCATTCGCATTCGAAAGCAGTGACCGCAGCGCGCGCCCTCATTGCCGACTACGCCTCGGAAGTAGTCGATCATGTCATAGCCGTCGGCGACTGTCAGGGGGAAGGCCATTTTTTGTGATAAGGTTTGCATTGATTGCAGGCGTAATCTGTGCTCGACGAAGGGGTGAATGTTAGGGTTATACCAGAAGGTGCCGACGTCGAAGCCCTCGTCGCGCAGGCGGTTGACGCAGTATAAAGCGCACGGTGCGCAGCAAGCGTGGAGAAGGATATTGGTCATTATTATCGTCAACCCCCTGTGTCCAAATCCCCCTTTCACAAAGGGGGACTATGTAAGGAGGAGTTTCTGCACCTCTAACAACGAACTCCCCCGTTATTGCTCGAACAGGCCGAGCTGCGGTGGCCTGTCCTTTTTATATTCGATGCCGAGGTGCTCGTAGGCATGAGGCGTTGCGACCCTGCCGCGCGGCGTGCGGTCGAGGAAGCCGAGCTGCAGCAGGTACGGCTCGTAGACATCCATGATCGTGTCTGCCTCCTCACTTATCGATGCGGCGATGGTGTCCAGCCCCACCGGACCGCCGTTGAACTTTTGTATTATCGTGAGCAGCACACGGTGATCGAGGTCGTCCAGTCCCAAGTTGTCGATCTCCAGCCGGGCCAGCGCCTCCAGCGCCAGCGGCTCGGTGATCGTGCCGTCGCCCATCACCTGGGCGTAGTCCCTCACGCGGCGCAGCAGCCGGTTCGCTACCCGCGGCGTGCCCCTTGATCGCCGTGCGATCTCCTTCACGCCGCTCTCCTCCGCCTTGACATCGAGGATCGTTGCCGCGCGCCTGATGATGGCGGCTATCGCGTTCTCATCATAGAAGTCCAGTCTGTGCACCACGCCGAACCTGTCGCGCAACGGCGCGCTGAGCATGGCGAATCGGGTAGTGGCCCCTATCATGGTGAAGTGGGGAAGGTTCAACCGCATGTTGCGCGCGCCGGGGCCTTTGCCCAATATTATGTCAATTGCGTAGTCCTCCATCGCCGGGTAGAGCTTCTCCTCCACAGTGCGGTTAAGTCGATGGATCTCGTCGATAAAAAGGGCGTCGCCTTCCTTGAGGCTGGTAAGGATGGAGGCGATGTCGCCGGGACGCTCGATGGCCGGGCCGGATGTCGTGCGGATATTGACTCTCATCTCGGCGGCGATGATATTTGCAAGGGTCGTCTTGCCCAGCCCGGGCGGGCCGTATAGCAGAATGTGGTCGAGCGGCTCTTCCCTGCCCTGCGCGGCGGATATGGCGATCTTGAGGTTTTCCTTGACTTTGTCCTGGCCGATGAACTCGGAGATGCGCCGCGGGCGGAGGGTGGACTCGAGGGGTGCATCCTCCGTTTCGGCTTTGCCCGATACTACGCGCTCAGGATCGTCAGGTTTAGACATGGCATCATTATAATAAGTCGGGTTGTATTTATCAAACGAGTGGCGGGACTTCGTGATGTTTCGTCGGGTCAGCCTAAACGTAGGGGCACAGCACGCTGTGCGTTACTCTATTCCAGATACGGAATCGGCCTGTGGAATGTAAATAACCTCCGCAGGCCACATAAGAGGCTGTATGTATATTTTAATTTACAGACTGTATCTCTTCACACACTTCACTTAGATTATAGGTTGGATTTGTGAATGTCCCGTCTGCATTTGGCTCTACAAATGCTTCGGCATATCTTGGCTGTACGGCATTGTCATCCAAGACATCGAATACGCCGTTATCAAGACTTACAATCCAGTAGAAATGCTCATACAACTTAAGGCCTGGGGCTGATGTTGCCCTCTCCTTCAAGAATAGAAGGACCTCTTCACCGGCAAGCAACGGCGTCACTTGCTCACAAACGGATTGACCTGTATCTATACACGCTACAGTTATAGTTTCCTCGGTTTTACCTTTTATTGTCTTAGTCACGTCTATCTCGTAATAAACCATTGCCAATCCCTGTGTCTGGTCTTCTGACATACTGTATTCTTCATCAGGGTTTG
>JAYEHL010000093.1:0-2986 GCA_034659515.1 Chloroflexota bacterium
CTTTATTTTCCTCCCTACGAGGCACTCGGCTGCCGGGTTAACGTCAACAATCCTTCCCTGGTTATCTACAACCATTACCCCGCTGTCCATTCGTTGAAGCAGAAGTTCGCGAGCAACCGGCACTATGTTAAGTAATTGAAACTTTACGATACCCAGCGCCAGTACGAACCCTGTAACAGAGAATGCCATTGGCGCGGGGTCCAATCCCGGAAGCGGGCTGAAGCCAGCCACATATACCACATTTGCAACCCAGGGCAGCATCGCCGCGATTAGTACAACAAAGGACTGACGACGGTAGATGTACGGGAAACTGAGCAACGCCCTAACCAGCAGAGCCACGCTCGCCAGCATCAACGAGTAGGAGTATACCACGTGGATCCAGAACCAAGTGCCATGGCCGTATACCAGGGCATTAGTACCCTCAGGCCCGGGCGTGAAACTATTCCATAGTAGGCCGTGTATTTCATTCGTCGCGGCCATTATTATTGTTACTACTGGAATTATCCAGATTAAGACCTGATATAGCAGCCTCAGCCGTATATCCGGACGCCAGTAGTTCAGAGCGAAGAGGAAGAAAAACAGGGGCGCACTGGTAATGCCTACATATGATATTTGCGACCACAGTATCTTCATGGTCGTTTCGACGCTGATCGCTTCGAACGTGGCTGCTATCGCCCATTCCGAAACGGCCAGCATCATCAGCGAAAAATACATACCGCCAGGAACGGATCGCCTGCTCCATATCCAAAATGCAATCGCCAGCGATACAACCGCCGAAACAGAAAGTGCGATAGCATAGTATGTAGTTATCGACATCTTACCCTCTCCATTCGGCCACCATGGAAACTGTTGCTTTCAAGTAAGTGTAATTGTAACAGACACCGCTATGTTAGATTAAAAACCCGATCACGAATCAAACACGCAGGAATATTCGCACAAAAGAATTATGGAAGTATGGAACAACGTATGAGATTTGTCAATATCCGCACATCTGACTTGATGGAGTCTATGCAGTGAAGTATAGTATTATCTCCGTAAGCGCACATATAAGGAGAACCCATGAAGTCATGTGAAGGACAGATCGGACGAGTATTCGTTATTCGACTGGAGGACGGCGACATAATCCCCGAGTGTATCGAGCGGTTTGCCGAGCAGAACGGGGTATCGGTAGGGCACGTCATTCTCGTAGGCGGCATCGGCGATGGCCAGGTGGTAGTCGGGCCGCGGCACTCCAATGCAATGCCTCCGGAGCCGATGCTGCTGCCCATAGACGGCGCTCACGAGGTCGTCGGCGTCGGTATGATCGCCCCCGGCGAGGACGGGAAGCCCGTGCTGCACATCCACGCAGCGCTGGGGAGGTCGGGGCGTACTATGACGGGCTGCCTGCGCCCCGGCGTGATGACATGGATAGTGGGCGAGGCGATCCTCTACGAGATCGTAGGCACGAAGGCGATGCGAGTGAAGGACGAGGCCACCGGCTTCTCTCTTCTCGACCCTGAGACGGGCATATAGTATTCGATATCGGGCAATGACGTGGGGCGTCGTGAGTCATGACATCCCACACCTGTCATTGTTTGATTCCCCCCCCTCTTTGGCAAAGAGGGGGTTAGGGGGAGTTCGTGTCCGTCCTGCGTCGCGAACGGCGAGATTGCTTCGTCGTCTCCGCCTCCTCGCAACGACAGGAGACCCTCGACAGGCTACCGGAGTGACATCCTTCAGAGGTATCGAATTATAAAAGCGGATTGCAAGATAGATCGGATGGCATGTATCATGTTAAGCCATGCTACTCAACAAATCCCATCCCTCGAATATCCTCGCTGGAATCGGTATCGATCCTATCAAACGGATCTGCCTCGGTATCCTTCGCCCCGCAGTAGAGACAAGTCTCGCGGCCCTGCGATAACGTCCTGCCGCACGACGGGCACTTTTTTATGGCGGGCTTCATCTTGCCGTCGAGCGTCCCATCCCTAAGGTCTATCTCATTTACCTTGTTCATTAGATATTCATCGGTGAGACCCCGCGACTCGGCGATGATCTCCCACAGGGCTCGATTGATCAGCGCCAGCTTATCGACGACCTGACGCAGCGATCTGATATCCGAACCGAGGTCCATCGTCTTCTTTTGAGTCACATCCGCCATGAAACGCGCCTGCGAAATATCGTCCTGCTGGCCTGTCCCCCGGAAAAAACTATCGTACATCATACTCGATTCCCCCTGAAGCTTTATCGACGGTAAATCATAAACATCTCAAATAACCACCTGCATCAGCTCCACCTGCACCCCGTTTGGATCGATCACGTATCTGATATCCGCGTGCGCGCCGCCGTAGGCCTCCAGGTCGCTGCCGAAGCTCCACACCGGACTTCTGAAACTGTATCCACATTTCGATAGTCGATCCTCAGCCTGCTTGAGGTCTGATACCATGAATGCCACCTCGACTAATCCGACCGAAGTGAAATTCTTGTACTCTTCCGGCCTCTCCCTCACCGAAGGGTTCTCCCAACCGAGAAGCTCGATCATGTTTCCGGCCTCATCGGCAAGAACAACCATTCTCAGCCTTCCGTCCTTCACCATCAGCGATGCATCGACATCCGGCCCGGATATCGCCTCGTCCTGAAATATCGAAAGGCCGATGGCATCGCGATAGAACCTTATCGATTCCTCTATATCCCTTACGGCGATAGCTACGTGATGCAGCGGCATAGAACCTCCCTTTTGCAGGATTCGATTAGGGCATTTTAGAGAGAAGCGTTTCGATTGTCAACCGAGCGCTCAATTCACTCCCACTTGAAGAAGCGTATCGCCAGTATCAACGAAACCAGACACCAGCCGCCCAGCACGGCGAGGTTGATCGGGTGCGAGTGCAGGGCTGAGGATTCGACCATCACCTGCCGCAGCGAATCGCCGAGATAGGTGAGCGGTATGGCATCCATAACGGGGCGCATGAAATCGGGCATCATCTCAACGGGGAAGAAAATGCCGGAG
>JAYEHL010000094.1:0-2980 GCA_034659515.1 Chloroflexota bacterium
TCATTATCGAAGCCCGAAACGGAGATATTCTCACACAGGAATGCCTCTATGATCTGTACCGCAATGAACAGACGCTTCGTGAGAGCGATCTGGCCCCATTCCTCTATATACACTATAGCAGCACCAACGGCATTGCCTACTCGGGAGTCTTTACGATAGCGGATTCGGTCAATTCAGCGCTCATCCTGCAGAGCGGCGGAACGATCGATCTGTCCAACGCCACGAATGCCCAGGTTAAGGCAGTTATCGATGTGCTGTTCAGCGACCCGGCCACCGAGGGCTTAAGAGAAGAACTTTCGATCAAATCCTCCGAGAGCGACGACGGGTGGACATCTCCGGCGCTAATATTCAGCGTTCTGTCCAATAACCAGAAGGTCCGAGAGGAATACCCCGCCTTCGCTGATAAGGTCTGCACGGAGGAAATCGCACTGGAGTATTTCGGCCGGGACGTACTTGAGATACTGCGCGGAGACGAAGATACATACGAAATGTGGGGCGTGGCCATCGACCTGAACCTTGAGGTAAAGGATGAGAGCCAAATCGCAATCGTACTCACCGGCATAGCTGTAGCCCTCATCTCCCTCCTGCTGCTTATTACTTTCCGCTCATGGCTGATAATGTTTGTAGTCACCACCGGTCTGGGCATGCTAATAGTATGGCTCAAGGGATTTTCCAACCTCATCGGCCTCAAAAGCTCAATGACTCTTGATTTGATCGTGCCTATCGCAATCGTAGTGCTGGGCGTCGACTATGCGATACAGGCTTTGTTCAGGTATCGTGAGGAGGGGAGTAAGGGCAAGAATCCGCAACAGGCCTTTGGCAGTTCAACCTACCACGTCGGCAAGGCGCTGGTGCTGGCCATGCTCACCACAGTCGTCGCCTTCGCTTCCAACGCATCGTCCGGGATCGAGTCCGTCATTGGATTCGCCACCGCCGCGTCGTTCGCCATGTTCGTCTCGCTCATCATACTGGGATTCTTCGTGCCCGCCGTTATCATGCGCATCGATGATCGAAGGTGCCGGGCAGCCGCACGCCGTTCCCGAATCGGCAAGCTCCCATCGGCTGTAAATAGAAATGCGCACACCGATGATATGCGACTTTCGCCGCGAGCAAATAAGCCCGGCTCGATAGCTAAAAAGCGACGGCGCGGTTCAGCGATAGGCCGCGCCATATCGGGGGTGAGCAACGCATGGTACGTAGTGCTGCCCATTATCCTAATCGTCACCGGATTCGCTGCATATGGCTGGCTCAACGTTGAGACCAAGATGGACGTCAAGGACGCGCTGGACCCCGCCTCCGATTTCGTCATCGCCGTGGATAAGGTTGATGAACACCTGGGGGAGACGACTGGAGAACCTGCCTACCTGTATGTCGAAGGGGACTTAACCAGCCACGAAGCGCTCGCAGCTATCGTAGCGACTATCGCCAACATGGATGACGACCAGCACGTAGGCCGCAGCCTCATCGATAACAAACCGAGCGCCCACGTTCCCCTGTTCAACCTGCTGAAGGCGGTAATCGAGGAAGACTACGCTAAAGAGCGAATCGCAGCTGCCTCGGGAGTGGAGATAACCGACCTGAACGGAGATTACATACCGGATACCCGAGAGCAGCTCCGCGCCATCTACGAATACATTACAGCCAACGGCATCCCGCAGGACGAAAACACGCTGCGCTACAGCGCTAAATATGTCAAGGAAGCCTTCGTCTACGGCGAATCGGAGTCCGGAAGCGACGCCACATTTATCATTATCGGCGTACCGGGCACGGGTGAGCAGGAGATTTCCCGCGCCTCCTCCGACGAGTTGAATGCGGACATGGATGCGGCACTTTCCGCTGTCTCCGACATAGAATCCTACGGCCTCACCGGAAGCGCCTACATACGGCTGGTGCAATTTGACGCCATCAGCCAGTCGCTCACCAGCTCCCTGTCCATTGCCGGTCTCGCCGTTCTGCTGCTGCTGCTCATAGTCTTTCGTTCGCTCAGGTATTCCATTATAACGATACTACCGGTACTGCTGGTCGCATGCTGGCTATACGGATTTATGTACATAGCCGGCTACTCACTGAATATGCTTACCGCCACCATCGCCGCCCTCTCCATCGGTGTCGGTATAGACTTCTCGATCCACTTCACCGAACGCTTCCGCGAGGAGCTAAATAGGATCAGGCGCAGGAAGCTCCCGCCGGGCAAGAAAGCTCCTACCGAGAAAGCCCTGCGCCGATTCGTTATCTATAAAACCGGGCGCACTACCGGCTTCGCCCTGAGCTGTACGGCAATCACCACTATCGTCGGCTTCGCCGTTATAGCCTTCGCTCCCATGCCCGCATTTTCCACCTTCGGCGTACTGACGGCGATAATGATATCCCTCTCGATATTCATGGCCCTGTTTTTCCTCCCCAGCCTTTTGCTGCTGTTCGCCCCTGTGCCGCGCAAAACCGCATCGAGAGCAAAAAAGCCCCCCAGAAGCGCTAGCGCCAGAGATATAGCCTGAAATCGTCCGGCAGTCCCTGGCAAAACTCTGCTAGCTTTAACCGTACCACCTCGGGTTGTCAATACACCTAATCTTGGTGTATACTACGATAGATATCAGGATGGGAGGTTCGTGTTGGATAGTAATTCTTTCCCTAAATGCCTTAAGTGTAACGTCGGCGATTTAGTTCCCCTATCAGACTTCGGCAGTCAAGGAGCACCTATTCACTATAAGTCATGGGTTTGTACTAACCCCGATTGCGGATTTAACCTTAAGATCAGGAACGGGGATCTTTATATAAACGAGCCCATCGTCAGCGGTGTTGGTCATACCGCTAAGGTTCGCTAAGAAAAACGGTATCCTTGCCGCATACCAAAACATTTAGGAAAGCAGGCTCACAGCTCAGGTGAACCTATTTAATTGTCTTGATTGTTTTAAAGAATCTGCCCTGCGTTTTTTGTTTCCTCCCCGATGCGTCAATTGCGGCAAAGTAGGTGCGTTTTTTT
>JAYEHL010000095.1:0-15163 GCA_034659515.1 Chloroflexota bacterium
GGAATCGGGATTAAGTGCTACTTTGCACATCCGTATGCTTCGTGGGAAAGAGGCACAAATGAGAATGCAAACGGCCTCGTTAGATGGTATTTCCCAAAAGGCACGGATTTCGCTGAGATAACTGATGTGCAGATAGCTCTCGTGGAGAGCCTATTGAATAATCGACCGAGAAAGTGTCTGGGATTCAGAACTCCCTTGGAAGCAGCTGCTTCATCTGTTGCACTTCGATGTTGAATGTGGGACTTTAAAACTCGGTTAATAGTATTGTGCTACCAAATTTGATGGCAGCAATTGCGGATTGGGGGTGATAGTCGACAATATGTTGAATGAACCGTGAAGGCGCGTTACTCTGAAGTTCTGGTGAAGAGAAAGGGAAGGTCAATCCTGAAAGGAGAAAACGGTGATTAGAAAAAGGTTGCTTGTTCTCGGCTTTATTTTGGCGCTTGTTGTATCCGCCGCGGCGCCCGCCATGGCGGGGGATGGCCAAGCGGAGGCGAGCCTGTGGGGCCGGCCTGAGATAGGTTGCGATACCGATGCGCTTAATTTCACTGTGATGAAAGGAGATGTCAAGACTAGGGTTGTTGAGGTAAGCATCTGGAACGCCGGTGACAGCGGATTGCTGTGGTTCGCAAGGGACGATCAGTTATGGGTTAAGTTGAGTCCGTCCTGGGGCTATACCGTTAATAATCCGGATGAGATGACCGTCCGGGTTGAAGTCGCCGATCTGGATCTGGGCACGCATGAGGCCGTCATCACCATTGCCGGCTCCAGGGCCACCAACAGCCCGGTGCAGATACCTGTTGTCGTGGAAGTCGTTCTGCCCCGAACCATGGGGCCTGCTCTGGCCGGCTTGCCTACAGAAAACCTCGGCCAGCCGCTGGCCATCGATCCCGACGGCGGGACACTGAACTATGTCGGCCTGACCGCATACCTGATAAACGGACCGGAGAAATATCACTGCCCGATATTCGATTTACTGCAGATAGATCTGGTTGGGACATGGGAGATGGAGCTTGACTATGGTGCGCTGACGTCGGGCGGCAGCGAGGGCTACTCCTATGATTACTGCCCGATCACAGGCGGCTCGATCGCCTCCACCGTGGGTGATATTAAGCAATACTGGTCTATAGAGACCGTCGGCCAGTCGGAGGGAGTACATTATCCGGATGGCATCCGGGCCGAAGGGGAGATCGTCGGCGGCAAGCTGATCAATTGGTGCTCCGTATCTCCGGAAGTTCCCGGCGGCGGCACGAACAACTGGCTGGTGACGATATTTGTAGAGACCGGTGACATGGACAATAACGGCGACGATCCGGGCGATGTCACCTATAAATGCTGGCTGGTGGATCAGCTAACCGAGTGGATCGAGGGCATAGCCTATAACCTGCAGGACATGAGCTTCGATCCCGCGCTGTGGGAGGAGCCGGAGGAGGGCACCCTTACGGCCCTGCTCGCGGAGCTCCCCGCTCTTCAGGACCTCATAGGTCGTTTCCTGACGCTCGATGACGAGGCCGTTACCATAACCCTAGGTCCGCTGGTGGATGCGCTGCGGCCTCTGATGCCGCAGATACCCGATCTTCTGCCTACATTGCTGCCGATAGCTGAGAGCATGATCACGGCTATCGTTCCGTCAACGCCGCCGGTGCTTATCATGCAACCGGCGCTTACCCCCTGCCCTATCATAGAATTTACCTTCGGTAACGGCGATCCTTATCGTTATTAAATTTTGTTCGGGTGTTCAGCCCGATCCCTCAAGAATGGCCGGATGCGGTAGCCGCCGCATCCGGCTATTTATTTCCGCCTTTGCCTGTGCGTTCTATTAGAGAGTCAAACGGGCGAAATCTTGACAATAGCATCGTAATTACGGTACACTTTCGTTGGTTTTACTAGTAGAATTCAGCTTCAGAATCAGCTGTGAGATGGCTTGCGAGATCGTATTGTTAAGTTGGAACAAAGCATAAATGCCAGGAGCGGTGACTGCGTCGCCCCCTGGTTTTTTTGCTGTTTAAATAATTAAGAAGGAGGCAAAGAAGTGGCAGAAGGCTCGTTACTTACGGATAAAATTCAAGCCGTTATCGGCCAGTTGACAGAGCCCGTTGTGTTGAAGGTGGAGCAAGGGGCCATAGTACGCTACTGCGATGCGGTCGGCGACGATAATCCACTGTTCCGCGATGTAGAGTATGCCAAGAAGAGCAGGTATGGCGGCATTGTCGCCCCTCCCGCATTCTTCGGATGGCCCGTCAAGGGCGGCGGCGTCGAGGGCGCTATGGGCAAGTCCGTCGAGGCGGTCGCGGAATCCGGCATGCTGCGTATCCTCGATGGCGGCGTTGACCTGGAGTTCTATCAGCCCGTATACGCGGGCGATACACTGATAACCTATGGAGTGGCGGTCGATGCCCGCGAGAAAACGACAAAGCAGGGCGCCATGCTGTTCCTCGTAATCGAATCGAGATATATAAATCAGAACGGCGATAAGGTGGCTATCAGCCGCGCCACGCTGATCTGTAGTTAGGCAGGAGTAGAAAAATGACGGAGAAGAAACAGTTATATTTCGAAGATGTCGAAGCAGGCCAGGAGGTCACCGCTCTTCCCAAGGTAGCTACCAGCGTGATGCTGGTCAAGTGGGCCGGCGGTTACGGAGACTTCAACCCGCTGCACTTCGAGGATGATTTTGCGAAGGCGATGTTCGTAGGCACTCCTATCGTGCACGGCGCTCTCAAGCGAGCGTGGCTGGTGAATCTGATGACCGACTGGATCGGCGACGAAGGCACGTTGAAGAAGCTCAGCTGCCAGTATCGCGGTATGGACTACCCGCGCAAGATGGCGACCATGACTGACCCGCAGGACGGCGAGACATGGCAGTGCAAGGGCGTAGTCAAAGAGAAGCGCGTGGATAATGGCGAGAATATCGTGTTGTGTGATATCTGGGTAGAGAACGGTAAAGGCGAGAAGACCACACCGGGCAGCGCCGTTGTCGCTCTTCCCTCGAAGAAGTAGTATCGATATTGCGTTAGGAGGTTTCTATGGGGGATAGACTTAAAGGCAAGGTGGCGATAGTCACCGGCGCCGGTCGCGGGCTGGGCCGGTCCCATGCGCTGGCGCTAGCCGCCGAGGGCGCGGCGATCGTGGTCAACGACCTTGGCGTGGGCGCCGACGGCAGCGGCACCGACCAGTCGCCGGCGCAGCAGGTGGCCGACGAGATCAAGCAGGCCGGAGGCGACGCCATCGCCAGCTACGGCAACGTTACCGTGCTCGAGGACTGTCAGAAGACGGTGCAGGACGCACTCGATAAGTGGGACCGCGTCGATATTCTGGTTAATAACGCCGGCTTGCTTCGCGATCGCATGGTGTTTAACATGAGCGCGGAGGAGTGGGACGTCGTTATAAAAACACACCTTTACGGCCACTTCAACTGCATCAGGGCCGCCGCCGGCGCGATGCGGCAGCAGCGTTGCGGATGGATCGTCAACACATCGTCCGAGGCCGGCCAGGGCAATCTGGGCCAGGCCAATTACGGCTCCGCTAAAGAAGGAATCGTCGGCCTCACCCGCAACGTGGCCCGCGACCTCGGCAGGTACGGGATCATATGCAACGCAATCCGTCCGCGCGCGGGCACGCGGATGACTTTAAACGATGCCGTGCTCGATGCGTGGAACAAATCGGGAAGCGCCGGACTGGGCGCGGCCGAGGGCGAGACCATCGAGGAATACCTGCCTCCGCCGGAGTTCGTATCGCCGTTCGTAGTGTATCTGTGCACCGAGGAGGCCGCAGCCGCCAATATCAACGGCTACACCTTCCTCGTCGTGGGCGGCAAGGTCAGCCTTTACGCCGAGCCGGAGCTCATCAAGACGATCACGAAGGATTGGCAGAAAGACGGCCCGTGGAAGATAGACGAGCTGGTTGCCCAGGTTCCCAAGGGTTTGGCCGAGGGACTCGTCAATCCGTCGCCGCCGAAGCAAAAATAGAAGCAAAACGACACTGAGTCGAATATTAAAGGGCAGGTGGTTAAAACTCCTGTCCTTTTTTTATTGAGGGTTCGGTATTTTGCGGCTGCCGGGGCTTCCACTCGCTGCGGTGTATTTCCATCGTGATGAAGGTGTGATTAAATCGCCTGCTGCGCTTGTACGACACGAAACCGCATTTTTTAAAACACCGCTGCGCCCTGAGGTTCCATTCGAGGGTGTTTAGGTATATCCTACCGATGCTCGTCGTTTTGAATATGTGATCGACCATCGCTTTGACGGCATCTACGCCGTAACCGTCATCCCAGTACTCGCGGTCGCCTATCATGATACCCAGCTCGGTCTCTTTTTTGCGGGAATCGATGTTGTAGAACATGCAGTTCCCGATGTGTGTGCCGTCGAGGGTGTCGATAGCGAAGAGTCGTCGCCGGGCGCTCTCATGCTCGATCTCGTCGGCATAGCCGATCAGGAATGTGGAGAAGGGCGCTCTCATTATCGGGGCGGTGTCCATCCGGGCGAGTTCTTCGTCCCTGCGCCAGGTATAGTCGTTGGCGGCGTCCTCCATTCGCTTCTGTCTGATTATTACCTTTCTGCCCCTGATCAAATCGAGCCCCTCATTCAAAAGTTTCCGTTGAGAACGGATCTCTGTTGAAATATAGCTCTCTGAGGGCATCGGCGGCCGCATCGCGCACATATTCTTCCGCGTGTTTGGCGCATTCTTGAAGGGCGGCCTCCGCATCCTCGCCGCCGATCTTGCCCAGCGCGTCGATGGCGGCGATGCGCACCTGTGTGTCCGGGTCTCGGATAAGCTTAAGCAGTTGTGGTACCGCCTGAGCGTCCTCGATCTCGCCGCACGCCCTCGCCGCTTCAAACCGCAGCTCCGGGTCGGGACTGGCCATCTCCTTGATCAGTATGGGGAGCCATGCAGGGTCGCTGTTCATCCCCATAGCGTAGATCGCGCTGATCTTCATTCTGCCGTCTTTACTGCTGTAGGCTTCACTTATTGTTTCGACCACTACCGGCACGCTTAGCGAGGATATGGCTTCCACAGCGCGCCGCCTGATATCGATTTCTTCATTATAGTTACGGGTCACTTCGAGAAGTGCTTCCACAACCTTATCCTCGTCTTTAGGACGCAGCTTGCCGAACTCGGAGAGAAGCGCGAACTTGCCGAGGGCTGTTATGGCTGCAGCCCTTACCGGTTCGCAGGGGTCGCGGCGCAGTATTTTAATAAGCGGGTCGATAAGCGGACTGCGCTCGTACTCCCACAGTCCGTCGATGGATTTCTCCCGCACCGTTTCGTCCGGGTCGTGTATGCCGATCAGGAATAAATCGTCGAAATCGAGATCCGGGTCTCCTTCTGCGAGCGTGATCAGATGCCCGACTACGTCCTGCCTTCGCTCTGTCGGGATTTCTCCCCAGGACGCGCAGAACAGATCCAGATTCGCCGGTGTCAGCGCCGAAAGCTTGGTTAGCTTGGATATCATCAGCGGCTTGCTTTTATCGACCAGTTCTGCAAAATAGCTTTCCAAACAGGCCTCCCTGCTATACCTTGCTGGCCACTGCCATGCTGGAGAGATAGATAGCCGGGGTTCTCAAAGCCCCCGCAACCCACTCTGACTCGCTCCCGATGGCCGTTATCTCTTTGAGTACATCGTACATATTACCTGAGATCATGGTGTCTTTCACCCTCCCCACGATCTCTCCGTTCTCAACCTTATAGCCAAGCAGTACGTTGCCGCTGAATTCTCCCCCGAGCACATTGCCCTGCCCCGCCCCGATGAGCATCTCCACCACCAATCCCTCCTTGATATCGCGGAGCATATCGGTGTAAGCGGTAGCCCCTTCATTTATTATAACAGCGCTTGTCGAGGGGGCGGGCAGCCCCCCGCGGGCCCTGCTGCCGCTGCCGGTGCTGCGGCCTCCGGCCAGTGCGGCGGTCTGTAGATCGTAAAGGAAATTGCGCACGACCCCGTTTTCGATCAGCGGCGTGCGCTGGCTGGGCACTCCCTCGCCATCGCAGGGGCGGCTTGCCGGACGATAGTCGACGGTGGGATCGTCCCATATTGTCAGCGCGGAATCGAACATCT
Organism: Chloroflexota bacterium; assembly: GCA_034659515.1. Taxonomy (GTDB): domain Bacteria; phylum Chloroflexota; class Dehalococcoidia; order E44-bin15; family E44-bin15; genus JAYEHL01. The sequence goes on from JAYEHL010000095.1 coordinate 6,053, forward strand.
GTTCTCCGAGTCGTCCGCCGAGCGGCGACGCTCCCTCCAGCACCATCTTTCCGTTCACAGCCAGCGCCATCGGGGTACTGAAGGCGTTTATCACACCCTTCGGCGTCAGGATCACCGGGTAGCTGCCGGTCGATATCGAGGCCGTGCGCCTGGCCAGTTCCAGCTGCTCGACGGTCGATTCGGCCAGCTTTTGTATGTCGCGTATCGGGTGGCAGGACACGTCCATATCGCCCACGAAAAGCATATCGGTATCGCGTATGAGCGTCCCCTCGATGGCGACGGCGAAGTAGCTCTTCAGGTACTCGGCCTGTCCGCCGCGTGAGTTCAATATCCGCACCTCGCTCTCGCTCTTGGCTACCTGCCCCTCGCATACCAACTCCGGCTCGTGCGCGATCAGCCTGGCGACCAGATCGTTACCCATTGCCACCATCTCGTCTACATCGATCTCGTCGACCTCTCCATCGTGTACCGCGACCTGCGGATAGCTCTGCGGCTCGGGGAAGCTGAACCTGGCCTCCGCGCCGAATTGCGAGGTGTCGACAGCCATATCGACCAGCGCCTGCGGATCGTCCAGCCGCGTCGTTGACGCGAAACCGATGCGCCCGTTTTTTATGATGCGCAGCGAGACGGCGGTCGACTCGCTGCTCTCCATCAGCTTGAGACGGTTGGACTCCCAGCCGACGGGCGTGTCCTTGGACTTAACAAAATATACCTCGGCCTCTTCAGCCGCTTTTTTTGCCAGATCGAGAATGTGTTCCAAAATTAACTTCCTCCCACCGAAATCATTCCCCCTGAAAGCCCAATAAAGACAGACTTACGCCACTGGCTCCTTAACCTCAATAGCCAAGGACTCAACTCCCGATTCCTCAGGTATAGGCTCGTTATGAGCTTTGAGCGACTCCAGGTACAACTCGATAGCCTCCCTGGCCATAGCTATCGCTTCCTCTCTGGTCTCCCCCTGAGTGTAGCACCCGGGTAGAGCGGGCACTTCCACAGAATAGCCTTCCTCTTCAGGCACAAGAATAATAGTGTATTTCAACATTACCAGCCTCCTACAGAAGCTTTTTTATCTCCTGTGGCGATAGCCCCGCCTTTTTCAAGATGTTACTTAATGTTCCAGGCTTCAATGGCTTTTTATGGATTGGGATAACTATCATAGTGCCCGGCCTGTCTACATGCCTCATGATAACATGGCTGCCGCGACTGTGGTCAACATGCCAACCCTCTTTTTTTAGAGCACTTGCGAGACTATTACCTTTTATCTGTGGCAGCTTAACCACGATATATCACTCCGCCTCAGCATGCGACTGCAAATTGATACGCGACGCTGCGTGCATTTCTTAACTTAAGTAGTCTCCGTTTTGTATTGTCGATTTCAGCAACGTCATGCCGGTAAGTTCGATCATGGCGGTTGACTACCCACTCTCCATCAGCTTGAGACGGTTGGATTCCCAGCCGACGGGTGTGTCCTTGGACTTAACAAAATATACCTCGGCCTCTTCAGCCGCTTTTTTAGCTAAATTGAGAATGTGTTCCAAAATTAACTTCCTCCCACCAGGCACTTCTGTATGCGGATGTGCGGGCTGCCGTTGGATACCGGCAGCGGCGATTGCCCCCCCTTGCCACAGCCGCCGCCCTCGTTCATCTCCAGGTCGTTGCCTATCGCGTCGAGATTTTCGAGCGTCGTGAAAACGTTCCCGGTGAGCACCACCGGGCGCATCAGCTCCTCCACCCGGCCGTTGCGGATCATGAACGCCTCGCCCGCGGAGAAGGTGAACATCTCCATGCTGGTCATGCCGCCGTACCAGTTGCGGGCGTACACGCCCTCCTTGATATCGGCGATCATCTCACCGAACGTAGTTGTGCATGGCTCGATGTAGGTATTGGTCATCCGCACGATGGGCGGGTTATGATAGTCGATGGCGCGGGCGTTGCCGGTGGTCGCCTCGTTCATCCGCGCCGCCGTCTCCCGCGAGTGCAGCCTGCCGACGAGCACACCCTCTTTTATCAGATGCGTTTTTGTCGCCGAAACGCCCTCGTCGTCGTACTTGTAGCTGCCGCGCAGACCCGTCATCGCGGCGCCGTCGACGATGTTGAGGTGCCCGCCGCCGAACCTGCGACCGAGAACCATGATTTCCTTCATGCGCTCGTTCTCGTAAACGAAGTCTGCTTCGGACAGGTGTCCGAAGGCCTCGTGGACGAAGACGCCGGCGAGCACCGGGTCGAGGACGACGGTGTACTCCCCTCCCCTGACAGTCGGCGCCGCCAGCAGCTCGACGGCGCGCCCGGCGGTGTCCTTCACCTGCTGGTGCAGCCCCTCCATGAAGCTGAAATCGCCCTTGGAGCCGAGGCTGACGGAAGATTGCTGCACGTCGCCGCCGTCGCGGGCCACAACCATTAACCTGAAGGTTATGTCAACTCTTTCCTGCTCGATGTAGCTGCCCTCGGAGTTGGCGAAGGTCGTTTTCTGCCTTCCGTCGCCGTATCCGAGCACGGAGGTCTGTATCTTGGGCGTGCCCCAGACGATATCGTTGTAATCGTCGAGCAGCCCTTTCTTATCGGACAGCGGTATCGTTCTCGGATCGTTCTTTATGTCGGGCGCTACGATGTCGACAACCAGGGCCGACGGAGCCAGTGTGCGCGCCTCCTGCCCCACCAGGCGCGCCTGCTTTATCGCGGTCGCCACTTTGTCGCGGAGGCCGTTTATATCGTTGAAGCTGACGAAGCCCCATCCGCCGCGGACGAAGGCTCGCACGTTGCCCCCCAGGCCGCTGCTGCACCCGATGTCCTCAAGCTCCTGGCCGCGGTACTGGATGCGCGTCGATTCGCGCTCCTCCAGCCGTATTTCGATATAATCGGCGTCCTGACCTTTTAGCGCTTCGGATAGCCTGTCGCGCATATTTTCGATAGCTGACAAAAGAACTCCTTTACAATGATGGTAGGGCTAAGTTTACAGAGGTTGCAGTTGCATTGTCAATGAGCGGATGAGGTGGTTTTGACCACAACCTGCTGTCCTTTAATAAAAGGCGAACACATAGGTTCGCTCCTACTACTGACATCCTATCGTCGGCAATTTGGGGTATCGGATTTGAGTCGCGATATCGAATCGTATTCGTATGTCCGGCGGGGTGAATTCCTATACTAAACTGAACTGTGATAGAATAGGCTATCCGTTTTTAACGCGAATTGGTGGGTGATAGATGGCGGAAGACCTGGGTCTGGTAGTGCTGGTCATTGTCCTCATAGCTGCGTTCATCGGAGGGATGGTCGCAAGGCAGTTGCGCATGCCCGTGATAATCGGCTATCTGCTGGGCGGCATAGCTATCGGACCGCATGGCTTCGGTCTGGTTCAGGATACCGGACAGATCGAGACGCTGGCGGAGATCGGCGTCGCTTTGCTTCTTTTCACCCTCGGCATGGAATTCTCGCTGAAGACGCTGCGAAAAATGGGGCGTGTCTCGATCTTCGGCGGCCTGGTGCAGATTGGTTTGACCACGCTGCTGGGGTTAGTTGTGGGACTGGCGCTGGGATGGCCGCTTCAGGAGGCGCTTTTCTTCGGTTTTCTGATATCGCTGTCCAGTACCATGGTGGTGCTCAAGCTCCTGATGGACAGGGGTGATCTGGATACCGCTCACGGCAGGGTGATGATAGGTATCCTGCTGGTGCAGGACATAGCTGTGATACCGATGATGGCCATCCTGCCGGCTATAGGACAGCCGGGATGGGCCTCCGAGCTGGGCATAGCCGTGCTCAAGGCATCGATCTTTCTGGGGGCCATGTTCGTCCTCGGATTATGGGTGATGCCTTGGCTTATGCGCCGCGTTGCGGGGTTCCGTTCCAGGGAGCTGTTTCTTCTGGCGATATTCGGCCTGTGTATCGCGGTGGCCTTCGTAACGGATTATTTTGGGATATCGTTAGCACTGGGTGCGTTCGTCGCCGGCGTGCTGATCAGCGAGTCTGACTACGCGTATCAGGCCATCGCCGAGGTTATTCCATTGCGGGACATCTTCGCCACCCTGTTCTTCGTCTCTCTCGGAATGCTCATCGATACGCGTTTCCTGGTCGATAATATAGCCACGGTCAGTGTGGTCGCCGTAACCATCATCGCTGGCAAGTTTATCATCTGCTCTTTAGTGCCGCGTTTTATGGGCTACAGTGCAAAGACCATGCTGTATTCCGGTTCAGGTCTGTTCCAGATCGGGGAGTTCAGCTTCGTGCTGGCGGCTGCAGCACTGAGCGTAGGGGCTATATCCAAAGACCTGTACGATTTGACTCTCACCAGCGCCGTCATTACCATACTACTGACCCCGCTGGCTATGGGCGCGGCGTCGAAACTGTACGTAAAATTGAGTCAGGGGGAAAGGTTCGCCGCGGTCCTGGCGCGGCGCAGCGACCCGCAGTACGAACGGGGTTTTCATCTTAATAACCATGTGGTTATCTGCGGCTGCGGGCGTGTCGGCAAGACGCTGGGAACGGTGCTGGAGCGCAGGGGTTTCACCCGCCTCATCATCGATGATGACCCCAAAGTTATCGATGATCTCAGGGCAAGAGATGTGCCGTATATATACGGTGATGCCAGCAATCCGGAGATACTGTCCCGCGCCGTCCTCGATAAGGCCAAGGTAATGGTTATCACAATACGGGACCCGATAGCCACGGAGATGGCTGTGAGGAATGCCCTGGAGATCAATCCCAAGCTGGACATCGTGGCGCGAGTGCACTTCGATGAGCAGGCGGAGGAATTAGGGAAGCTGGGGGTGAAGGAGATGGTTCGCCCCGAGTTCGAGGCCGGACTGGAAATGCTGCGGCATACGCTGCACCGCTTCGGTTTGACCGGCCCTGAGATTCAATATATTATCAATATGCTTCGTGAAGGGGGGCATCCGGAATAGTGCAGAGGGATTATTACACCCGTTTCATTCTCATCAGGCACGGACAGACAGGCTGGAATAAGGAGGAGCGGTTTCGCGGGAGGGTGGACGTGGACCTGGATGAGACGGGTTTCAAGCAGGCCGGGCTGGTTGCCGACCACATAGCGGATTGGGGCATATCGGCGGTATACTCGAGCCCGCTCAAGCGCGCGTTGAACACTGCAAGCCGCATCGCCGGCCGCCTGGGTGGCGACGTCGTCACTCTCGATGGGATCAACGATATGGATTTCGGAGACTGGCAGGGGCTCCTCATCTCGGAGGTAAGGGAGCGCTACGCCGAGCAATTCGATCAGTGGCGCTATAATCCTGATCGGCTGGCGGTGCCCGGCGGGGAGAGCCTGGAGGATGTCAGGGTGAGGGCTGTGGCCATCGTCGATGATCTGGCGACGAATCACGAGGGCGAGACTATCGCTGTGGTGACCCATCGCGTAGTGTGCAAGGTGCTGCTGTGCCACATGCTCGGACTGAACAATTCACATTTCTGGAAGATCGCGCAGGATTCGACCGCCGTTAATGTCTTCGAGATATTCGAGATGGCGGGCACCGGCGAGAGGCAAGCGACGGTTACCCTGATGAACGATACGTGTCACCTGGGGAATTAATGGATATCGACGAGATCGTTCGGCTGCTTAGGAAGCAGCACGGGCAGCCGGAGCGGCGGCCGTGCCTCGACCCGCTGTCGGAGCTGATAGCAACCATATTGTCGCAGAACACTTCGGACTTGAACTCGGGGCGGGCGTTCGAGTGGCTTATCGCAACGTTCCGGACATGGGAGCTTGTGGCGGATGCCCATGTCGATGAGATAGTGGCGGCGATCGCCGGGGGCGGGCTCAGCCGCGTGAAAGCGCCGCGGATAAAGGCGATACTCGGTCGCATCCGCGAGGAGCGGGATTCGTTCGATCTCTCGTTCCTTGGCGGGATGCCGCTCGAAGAAGCGAGGGTGTGGCTGGAGTCGCTGCCGGGCGTGGGGCCGAAGACGGCGGCGTGTGTGCTGCTGTTCTCTCTGGGGAGGCCGGCGCTGCCTGTCGATACGCATGTTTACCGCATCGCCAGGCGGTTGGGGCTGCTCGGCGACAGGGTCTCGGTGGAGGTGGCGCACAGGGTGCTGCAAGCGATGGTGCCCGCGGAATCGATATACGAGTTCCATATGAACATGGTGAAGCACGGCAGGAAGGTCTGCCGTTCGCGGCGCCCGCTTTGTAGCGGGTGCGGGCTGATTGAGGATTGCACCTATGGAAAGACAGCGGTTCGAGAGGCTGGCGGCTGAGGCTGTCGATAGCCTGCCGAAGCAGTTCAGGGAAAAGATGGACAATGTAGCCATCGTCGTACAGTATTGGCCGACGGGCAGGCAGCTTGCCGGCGTGGGCCTGAGGCGGCGCGATCAGCTGCTCGGCCTTTACGAGGGTGTGCCGCTTACGATTTTCGGCAAGAACCATTCGGTGATGCCGGATAAGATAACGATCTTTCAGCGGCCCATCGAGCTGGCGTATCGCGGCGATCGCCGCATCGTGGAGGGCATAGAGAAGACGGTGCGGCACGAGATAGCGCACCATTTTGGGTTGAGCGACGCGAGGATATACGATATCTCCCGCAGGAGACGAAGGTCGGAGGAGACCGAGGGGGAAGACGGAGGTTAATATGACAAGGGTCGGAATCATAAATGTAACCGGTTATATCGGCATGGAGATCGCTAGGCTGCTGCACGGCCATCCGCAGGTCGAGCTCGTCTCGGTGACGGGTCGCAGCGCCGCCGGTCAGAAGCTCGGCGAGTTCCTGCCGCACCTGTCCGATATCGATTTGATTATCGAGCCGGAGCTTGGCGATGTCGATTTGGCGTTCTCCGCACTGCCGCATAAGGAGAGCGCCGTCGCATGCGCGCAGGCGCTGGAGCGCGGCATCAAGGTGATCGATGTCAGCGCCGACTTCAGGCTAAAGGATGCATCGAAATATCAGGAATGGTATGATTTCACGCACCCCGCTCCGAAGCTACTCGGCGAGGCGGTTTACGGCCTGGTAGAACTCCATCGCGATCGCATACCCTCCAGCCGCCTGGTGGCCAATCCCGGCTGCTATCCCACCGGCGCTATTCTGGCGCTGGCCCCCGCGGTCAAGGCCGGAATCGTAGAGCCCGATGTCATCGTAGATTCCAAGTCGGGCGTCTCCGGTGCGGGCCGCGCTCTGAACCTTAAGGTGCACTTCGCCGAGGCCAATGAGAACGCATCGGCCTACGCGCTCGACGGGCATCGCCACCTGCCGGAGATGGTGCAGGAACTCGATGCGCTCAACTCCAAGCTGTCGATCAGCGCGACCTTCGTGCCGCACCTCATACCGATGAATCGTGGCATATTGAGCACGTGTTACGCCAGGCTCGCGGACGGGGCGATCGATAAGAAAAAGATCGTCGATTTGTATAAGGAGTTCTATAAGGGGGAGCGCTTCGTAAAGGTTGTCGACGTCCCTCCGCAGACGAAGCAGACGCTGGGCACCAATCTGTGCCTGATCCACCCCGCCGTCGAGCCGCGCACCGGACGCCTTATCGTTATCAGCTGCATCGATAATCTGGTCAAAGGCGGCGCCGGACAGGCGATACAGAACATGAACCTGATGCTGGGTTTCGATGAATCTGTAGCTTTGGGGTCGCTGGCGGTATACCCGTAGGCAATTAAATCGCACTATGATAAAATACGAGAGTTGTAATCCTAAAGATGCCCCCATGGTCTAGTGGACAGGACGCTAGCCTTTCAAGCTGGAGACAGGGGTTCAATTCCCCTTGGGGGTACCATGCTCTACCACTGACACCGATATGTCAACTGTAACCGTCTGGATCTATATTTTCTTTAATCGAAAGAATTCCTCGTAGCTCTGCTACGGGGAGTGTTCATTGAGGATAGGGGCATAGCATTGAGAATAAACACGGCTAGCAGGACTTATCGATTCCTTGCACCGGATTGACCTTCCCCCTAAAATACAAGAACACCCTGAATTAGGGTCCTCCGCTATAATAAAGCGACAGAGAAGGGCTCACTATGGTTCGCAATCGTTACACCGAGGGACAGATCATCGTCTTTTTTAATCTTATCTAACCGTTCGAACCGCCGTCACTTGGGGGCAGTACTTTCTTAGCTAATCTATCACTCACGATCCAAGTCTCCTTTTGGCTCGGCAGCATCGAGTTCAGTTGGCCTAGTTTCTTGACAAGATGACCCCCAAGGCAATATCGTGAGGAACATGAAAACTGGGAAATGCAGAATTCGCTAGTTCTGGCTGGTCCAGTTTTTGGTTGAGGGTCATTTCATGATATAGGGGTTGGGAATAGACAAACACCATGTCTAATGAATTGATGAACAATAACGTTTTGATAGCCCCGTTGCTTTGCTGGGCAGTTGCACAATTGTGCAAAGTAATATTGTTTCTGATAAAAGAAAGAAAACTGAATCTGCGATATTTGGTGAGCGGCGGCGGTATGCCCAGCTCTCATTCCGCTTTGGTCGCAGGATTGGCTACCGCTATAGCACTCGTCGAAGGGGTCGGCTCGGTGGCATTCGGGATTTCTGTGGTATTGGCGTTCATTGTTATGTATGATGCCGCGACAGTAAGGCACTCGGTCGGCCAACAGGCAGCCGTTCTGAATCGCCTTCTGAAGGAAATACAGGAAAGGCGGCCTTTTAAGGTACTCGGCCGCGAACTCAAGGAACTCATAGGGCACTCTCCTATGCAAGTTCTGGCGGGCGGATTGCTGGGTATCGGTATAGCATCGTTATGGATTACCGTTGCTGTGAGATAAGTTAAGCTTGTATAAAAGCCTTCTACCCTGAAGATACTTTCACTAATCTCCTCTCCCATTGAACCGGCCCGGGGCCTCTCAGCCTTTTTACTGTGATCCTAAAATATGCCACACAATCCATAGCTTGATTAATCTCGCCCACTCGTTCGAACCGTCGTCAGTTTGGGGGCACCAAAGTTAACGTATCACCTACAAGCTAAGCCGCTCCAGGACCAAACCTCCACGCCATAGCACACGGCTCGTTGAAAGGAAGTACGCCAAAGGAATATGCTGAAATAGCGGCTTGTCTCTAGATAGCAATGCTACTAATTCCAAGGAAGGTCACACAGTCTTTTCTAATCCAGAAATGAGCCTGGAGGGGCAGTAATAACCATCTGGTTTTGTAGGCAGTGGTGA
>JAYEHL010000096.1:0-2973 GCA_034659515.1 Chloroflexota bacterium
TCCAGCCATTCATAGTATGCGATGTATCTGTCGATGGCTCGCGCCGCGCGATAGACCGAGGGATAGAAAGCCATGCCCAGTTCGACACACTGCCTGCGTGTGATCTTTACGATCTCATACGCCACATCGCTCTCCGACGCGTGCACCGATACCGCCACCGGCTTATCGACAGCCTCGAAGTCCTTGAGCCATTTGGCTCGCTGGTCGATGCAGAACTGGAAAAATAAGTCTTTATCGAAGGGCTCGATATCGGGCGCTATCTGCCATATAATCATATCGGTCTGGTCCCATCCGGCGATGGTATCGATCACCGGCGCCCAGTCGAAATGGTAGCCGCCTATATCGAAGGGATTCCTCAGCATGCTTCCAGCCACCGGGGAATATTTCTTCAGCTCCTGTCGCAGCGATGCCGGTGCCTCGGGCAGAATGAGCCCGCCGCGCTCGGCGTCGTCGGCGGCGCGCACGCTGGGGCCGCCGCCGTTGCCCATCACCGCCACCCGGCGGCCGCCGGGTAACGGGAAGAATGAGAAGGTCGCCAGCATGTCGATCATCTCCTCCGCGTCCTCCACGCGGATAACGCCGGTCTGCCTGAGCAGCGCGTCCCATACCTTATCGTTGCCGGCCAGCGCTCCGGTGTGCGAGCTGGCCCCTCGGCTGCCCGCCTCGGTGTCGCCCCTCTTGATGACGATCACCGGCTTCTTCACCGCCGCTCGCGACAACACGCGGTGCAGCCGCCTGCCGTCATTCGTCCCCTCGATGTAGGCCGCGACGACTTCGGTTTCCGCATCATCCGCCAGGTACTCGATCAACTCGCACTCGTCGATATCGCCGGCGTTGCCATAGCTGATGACCTTGTTGAAGCGCACGCCGCGGGCTCCGGCGCCGCGCACGACGATCAGCGAGTAGCTGCCGCTCTGCGAGATGAAGCTGACCTTGCCCGATTCCCTGGGGAAGGCGGGGGAATAGGTAATGCCCTCTGACGGAACGTATAGCCCCATGCAATTAGGGCCTATTATGCGTACGCCGCCTCGACGTGCGGTGTCGACCAAGGCTTGCTGAAGGGTTCCACGCTCCTCCTCGTCAGTCTCAGCGAAACCGGAGGTGTACAGGTGGATCGTCTTTACCCCCTTGGCAATGCAGTCGTCGAGAAGCTTTGGCGTCGCCGATGCGGGCACTATCGATATCACATGATCAACAACGTCCGGGATATCCCGCACCGATGGATGACACTTCAGCCCGGACACTTTTTCGAACTTGGGGTTCACTGGATAGATGCCGCCCCGGTATTTGAATTTGATAAGGGTATCCAGGAACACCTGGGTGACCCCGTTGAACGGGCCCTCGCTCGCGCCCACTACCGCGATCGAGCGGGGGTGAAAGATATAATCCAAAGTCATATTTCCCTCGATCTTCCTAGATATGTAGAGACAAGGCAATGCCTTGTCTCTACATATTGTGTCAGCGGCAACATTATAGCATAATAATTTGGCCGTTTTCATGCTGGCGAAGGTGATGCCGAGCGCAACGTCGGCGGCGCACGTTCGTCGCCCCACCCCAGCGTTTGCCTTCCCACCGTCCCGCCCTCGTATGTTGATTGGGGATGTACCCCAACTTTAAAATCCCCCTTAGTCCCCCTCCTGCCGAGGGATTTTTGGGTGGTATGAACCGGGTACAATGTTAACGAAATAGACCGGGCACATCGCGTTTTATCGACTGTTCTCTGGATTGCGTTCATGTGAAAGCAGGAATCAAGTTGGGTAATGACGGTTATGGGGTGTCGGTGGCAGAACGCGACGTCGGCGGTAAATTCGAGACGTTCGCGTAGGAGCGAATGGCCATTCGCCCGGGGTGGTGCGGTGAAAACCGTAGGGGAACGCCTCGCGCCTGCCCAAGGGTGAGGTGGGGTATTGACATCGATTTCTGTAGTCTTATAATATACCTAATTGATAATCGTTTTCATTTAAGGCAGCGGGTTATGCAAAAAGATATTCTCCCCGTACTGAAACGATACGGATACAAGCTGACCCCCCAGCGGCGGGCGGTCATCAGCGCCATCGCCGGGAGCAGCAACCACGTCACGCCCGCCGAGCTATGCGAGCGCGCCCGCAGCGAGCACCCGAAAGTCAGCCTGGTCACCGTATACCGCACGCTTAAAATCCTCTCCGACCTGGGTCTGATCTGCGAGATGCACACCGAGGGCATCTCGCACAGCTATCTGCTCAGAAGGCCGGATGAGCACCACCATCACATTGTATGCTCCGATTGCGGCCTCGTCGTAGATTTCACTGAATGCGACCTGAGCGGTCTGGAACGGCAGCTGTCCAGCGAAACCGGCTTCGAGATGGAACATCATTTACTCGAGTTCATCGGGCGCTGCCCCGGATGCCGGAGATAGAGCGAGATATGGACGTAGCGTTTAATATAGGGCCGATAGCCATCCACTGGTACGGGATCATGCTGGTGATCGCGATCATCGCCGCTACGTTCCTGGCGCGCTGGGAGGCGAAGCGGTACGGTGACGAGCCGGACCATATTATCAAGATGCTGCTCATAGCAGTTCCGCTGGGGTTCATCGGGGCGCGGCTGTACCATGTTATCGATAAGTGGGATTATTACAGCAGCTATCCGCTGGAGATATTCGGGGGCGCGGGACTCGGTATCTTCGGCGCCGTGATCGGCGGGGCCATCGGCCTGCTCATATATACGAAATGGAAGAAGCTCGGCACGCTGCACTGGATGGACATATGCGCCCCGGCGGTCATATTGGCGCAGGCCATCGGGCGCTGGGGCAACTACTTCAACCAGGAGGTATACGGAAAGCCTACCGACCTTCCGTGGGCGATATACATCGCGCCGGCGAACCGTGTCACCGGATACGAGTCGTTCGAGCACTTCCACCCGCTGTTCTTCTACGAATCGATGCTGAACCTCATCGGGTGCGTGTTGCTGCTGTGGATCGGCCGCAAGTACAGG
>JAYEHL010000097.1:0-2973 GCA_034659515.1 Chloroflexota bacterium
AGCAGGCATCTACCTAGCTGAATACGCGCCCGATAACCGGCTGACCCGAGCCATCCGCTTCGGCATAGAGACCCTGGCCGGCATACCATCGATAATCTTCGGCATGTTCGGACTGGCGCTGTTGGTGACGGCACTCCATCTAAGTTTCTCGATACTGGCAGGTGCGCTCACCCTGGTCTGCCTGCTGTTGCCGACACTGATCAGAACCACTGAAGAGGCGATCAAAGCCGTGCCCCGCGGACATCGAGAAGGCGCTCTGGCACTTGGTGCGACGAAGTGGCAGACAATAAGGCATGTGGTACTTCCCGCTGCGTTGCCCGGCATCGTCACCGGCGTAATCCTCTGCATCGGACGCGCCTTAGAGGAGACGGCCTGCCTGTACGTCACCATTGGAAACTACACCGGTATGCCGACATCCATCATGGACCCTGGCAGAACATTATCTCTCCATATCTACTACCTTGTTATGGACACTAACGCCTTTGAGAAGGCAATGGCCACCGCTTCAGTGTTAATAATAACCATCATCGTCATTAACGCCATCACCAACTGGCTGTCATATCGCTTTCAGATGAAGACGCGAGGAAGACTGGCATGAACACAAAGATAGAGACCAAAAATCTGGATTTTTTCTATAGCAAAACACAAGCCCTGAGTAATATTAATCTGGTAATGAAAGAGAATAACATCACTGCTCTGATCGGCCCTTCGGGATGTGGCAAATCCACCTTCCTGCGAACGTTGAACCGCATGAACGATATCGTCCCCGGCGCTCGATTCGAGGGTGAAGTGCTACTCGATAACAAGAACATCTACGATCGTGGCGTGGATGTGGTTGACCTGAGGAAACGGGTGGGTATGGTATTCCAGCAGCCCAATCCCTTTCCAAAATCGATCTACGAAAACGTGGTCTTCGGCCCTAAGATGCTGGGAATGAAGCGCATGGTCAACCTCGATGAGGTGGTTGAAAGTAGCCTGCGGGCGGCGGCGCTATGGGATGAAGTCTCGGATAATTTAAAGCGTTCGGCCCTTACCCTATCCGGCGGACAGCAGCAACGCCTGTGCATCGCCCGCGTGCTGGCGGTGGAGCCGGAGGTCATTCTTATGGATGAGCCATGCTCGGCCCTCGATCCGGTGGCGACACTCAAGATCGAGGAGTTGATGCAGGACTTGAAAAAGAAATACACAATCGTTATAGTGACGCACAACATGCAGCAGGCGGCAAGGGTGTCGGACTTTACCGGCTTCTTCCTCATGGGCGAGCTCATCGAATATGGAAAGACCAACGAGATATTCAGCCGACCCAAGGACAAGAGAACCGAGGACTACATCACCGGTCGGTTCGGATAATAAGCGGAGGAATACAATGAGGACAGCTTTCAATAAAAAATTGACCGGGATACAGGACGATGTTCTGATCATGGGAAGCATGGTGGAAAAGGCTATCCTGCGTTCTATGGAGGCACTCAAAGAGCGCGATATCATCAAGGCACAGCAGGTGATTGACGACGACCTCAAGGTGAACGAAAAGAGGTTCGAGATCGAAGAAAAATGTATTCAACTCATCGCAACCCAGCAGCCGATGGCCAGCGACCTCCGCACGATAATTTGCGTTTTAAACGTCATCTCCGAACTGGAGCGTATCGGGGATCATGCCGAGGGCGTGGCCAAGATCGTTCTCATGATCGGCGACGAGCCTCCCCTCAAGCCGTTGATCGATCTTCCGCGTATGGCGGAGAAAACCGCCGACATGCTGCGTCGCAGCCTGGATACCCTCATCAACCGCGACGTCGAGACCGCTCGTGAGATCGTGGCCGAGGACGACGAGGTGGACAATCTCTACGATCAGGTATTCCGTGAGTTGTTGATGTTCATGGCCGAGGATCCGAAAACTATTACACGAGCCACCCGCCTCATCTGGGTAGCCCACAACCTTGAGCGCAGCGCTGACAGAATAACCAACATCTGCGAACGGGTGGTGTTCGTTGTCACCGGCAAGATGGAGGAAATAGGGGCCTCGAAATATTAGGTCGATCGCTTAAGCATTGTCAGAAGAATTTCATATCGATACAATTGCGTCATCGACCCTGCCGGAAGGCATGTACTGAACCACTCGAAGCTAACATCCTCGACTATGCTATAATACGACCTGCGATTTAAATCGACTGAAAAGTAACGCGAGGCCATCGCCGATGACGAAGCTTCCAAAAATCGAAACTGAAAGATTGATACTGAGGGCTTTCGCCATGGACGACGCCCCTGACGTGCAACGGTTCGCCGGGGACTGGAATGTCGCCAATAATCTAAGGACCATCTCGTATCCCTACCCCGATGGACTCGCAGAGGAATGGATTGGATCTCACGAAGACAAGATGGAGCACGGCGAGATACATCTGGCCATAGCGCTTCGAGATAACGATTCATTAATCGGTTCCATCGGCTTGATCATAAATCGCGACGACGAGAACGCCGAACTCGGTTTCTGGATCGGGAAGCCTCACTGGGGTAAGGGCTACTGCACGGAGGCAGCTCAAGCATTAACTCGATACGGTTTCGATGAGAAGGGGCTGAACCGCATCCACGCCTTCCATATGACAAGGAACCCTGCTTCCGGCAAGGTTCTTACCAAGCTCGGCATGACTTTTGAGGGATGCCTGAGAAAATGCATAAAGAAATGGGATGTATTCGAGGACGTCGACGTATACTCGATATTGAGAGATGAATACTCAGGTTCCAACTGAGCAGGCGGCCGGCTTACGCTCAATTATGGATTCGAAGTTTCACCAATCCCCTATAACCCTCGCTTAACTTCGAGATAGGGCGAACACATCCTTCCATGATTAATGTTACATGGAAGGACGCCCCTATAACCCCGCCTTCCGCGGAAGGATTCCCTTGATCCCCGTTTTTACTGGGGACGCAATCCAGAGGGCAAGGCATGCCTTGCCCCTACGCAAATCCCCCTCAGTCCCA
>JAYEHL010000098.1:0-2958 GCA_034659515.1 Chloroflexota bacterium
CGCCGGAGAAGCTGATTCAAGTCTACTTCGGCTTTGACTTCCGCAAGGAACTTGAAGAAAAGGAAATCAAACGGGAAGAGGTGCTCGCCGTTGCCTGACATTTACACACTTATTGACAAGACCTCATCACGCCCTAGTTGTCGCGCTATCTCGCTCAGCCCTGCACCTTCATTCTTTAACTGCGCAATCCTCCCCCTTTCATCAATGCTCAAATGCCGGTATCGTTTTCCCATAACCACTTAGAATAACAGGCTCCTTCCTGCTTCTCCAAGTGTTGCTCTTCATTATTGAACCCGCGCACTTATTGACGTAGAACCTCAAATGTTTTTCAAATTAATCGATAAATTTTCCCTTTACTTTTTCTTTACCTTGGGGATACTATACTAATGATATGCGCATACTTGTTGTAGAAGACGAAAAAGATCTGGCCGAGGCCATCGCCGCGGGGCTGCAGAAGCAGGGCTATGCCGCAGACATAGCCCTCGATGGCGCGGAGGCCATCGATATGTTCGAGGTCAACGAATACGACCTTCTTGTGCTCGACCTCAACCTGCCGAAGATCGATGGGATCGAGGTCTGCCGACGTATTCGATCCTCCGGCTCGTCGGCGGGCATACTGATGCTCACCGCCCGCACCGGCCTGGACGATAAGGTGATCGGACTTGACCAGGGAGCCGATGACTATCTGGTGAAACCCTTCCACTTCCCGGAGCTGCTGGCGCGCGTGCGGGCCATATTGCGCCGCGAGGGCGCCGTCAGGCACGACATCCTGCGCGTCGGCGATCTTGTGCTCGATCCTAACGCGATGCGCGGCTTCTACAAAGGCGGCGACATTTCGCTTACCGTTAAGGAGTTCGGCATCCTTGAATACCTGGCGCGAAACGCGGGACGCATCGTCAGCCAGGAAGAGTTGCTGGAGCATGTCTGGAACGATGAGGCCAATCTGTTCACCCACACGATAAAGGTACACATCAAGAACATCCGTAAAAAACTGAGCGATGCCGGCACCGGCGACCTGATCTTCACCGTCAAGGGGAGGGGATACATGCTATGAGAACACCTACTTTTACTAAGTCGATTCACTTCAAACTGACAATTTGGTACTCGGGGATCCTGATCCTGCTTACCATCCTGCTGATTATCGGACTGAACCTCGCCGTGCGCCAGGGATCGATGGAGCCCCCACCCACATTCCCCTATGTCACCGGCGGCGAACACACCCCGAAAGAGGTATTCTTCCTGGCCAGGCAGGCGCAGCTCGATCTCCTGCGCAACTACTCGATCATCGGCATCAGTTGCATCTTCGTCCTCGGCGGCATGAGCATCTACCTCCTGTCCAGGCAAATGCTCAAGCCCGTAGACACGGTGTCATCCCTGGCTTCACGTATCTCACATACCAACCTCAGGGAACGCATCAATTACCACGGCCCCGACGACGAGGTGAAGCGCCTGGCCGACACCTTCGACGACATGCTCGGCCGCCTCGAAGGTGCTTTCGAATCGCAAAAGCAGTTCGTGCAGGACGCCTCACACGAATTGAGGACGCCCATCGCCATCGCACAGACCAACATCGAGGTTCTGGAGATGGAGAAGAAAGCGACCATCAAGGACTACAAACACGCTATAGGTGTAATAAAAAACAGCCTGGAGCGGATGAGCCGCCTCAACGATGAACTGCTGGCGCTATCCGCCGAATATACGCTGCACGATCGCATGTCGGAGGTCGACGCATCGTCACTGACGCGCGAGGCCGCAGCCGAGGCCGGGGCCAGGGCCGAATCCGCCGGCATAACAATCGATATCGAGGCAGGCGAGCGATTGATTGTGCCGGGCGACGCCGCGCGCCTCAAACAGGCCGTGACGAATCTGATCGATAATGCGATCAAATATAATAAGCCCGAAGGCTCGGTGCGCGTTCGAGCCTTCGAATCCGACTCCGATATCGTGGTCGAGGTTGAAGACAGCGGAATCGGCATCTCGCAGGTGGATCAGGGACGTGTATTCGACCGCTTCTACCGCGTCGATAAGTCACGGTCGCGCGCTCAGGGCGGCAGCGGACTGGGACTGGCCATCGTGAAAAAGATCGTCGAGGATCACGGCGGTATAATTTCCGTCGAAAGCACGCCCGGAGCGGGCAGCACCTTCAGCATAAAGCTGCCGAAACACAATCCGGACTGATTCGACCCGTCCAGTGACATTACAGACAGGGGCTGCAGCCCCTGTTTCTCTTTACCATGCTTTTACCATCGCCATGCTAATCTGGTGTCAAAACGAGAGAAGGGAGGTAAAATCCATGAAACGTTATTTGAAATTCGGATCGATTGCGCTGGCGACGGTGCTGGTAGTGACCATTGCCGTGAGCACGCTGGCCTTCGCAGACACATCCGGCGGCGTTTCCGGCGACACCGACCCCGGTCAGGTATTCATCGGCAAGGTGGCAGACATCCTTGAGCTGGATGAGGCCGTCGTCGCCGGTGCGTTCGCCCAGGCGGGCCGGGAGCTGTTTGCCGAGAGACAGCAGGAGCGTCTGCAGCAGGCCGTCGAGAACGGCCTGATCACCGAGGAGGAGGCAGCGGAGATACAAGCGTGGTTCGACGGCAGGCCGGACTGTCTTGAAGGCCTTGGCCCGATGGGTGGTAAGGACCGGTTCATGGGCCACGGACACGGGATGGGCCCGTTCGGCCAATTCGGTACCGAGACCGAATAAGCAACGTACCGACAATTGAATATCACTTAAGAACGGGGGCTTCGGCCCCTGTTTTTGTTTCATCGAAAAAGGGTCGACGAACGCGGGCCGCCGACGCTGCGTTGTGTCGCCGACGCCCCGTGCCACGCATCGCCCTGGGCACGCACGGGGGCGTGCCCCTACGATTCATATCTATCGCAAACGTCTCGAATCTATCGCTGACGTTCCGCCACCGACAACAACGAGGGTGTAAAGAGGGAATCATCCCTCTT
>JAYEHL010000099.1:0-14999 GCA_034659515.1 Chloroflexota bacterium
GCTGAGATGCGTCCTTTTCAATCGAAAACGGCTCGATATCGCGTTGCAGAACGGAATGGCTGCGGTTGCTCACGGGCGCATCTCGATATACGAGGCCACCGGAGCGCTTCAGCTATACGTCGATGTCATACAGCCGGAGGGCGTGGGGATACTTCATCTCGAATTCGAACGCCTCAAGGCCAAACTGGAGGAGGAGGGCTTGTTCGATGCGGCGCGCAAGCGGCCGCTGCCGCAGTTTCCCAAACGCATCGGTATCGTCACATCGCCCGACGGCGCGGCGCTCCATGACATAGTCAACGTGATAACCAGGCGATACCCGCTCGTCGAGCTGGTGCTGGCCCCAACGCTCGTGCAGGGCGAGGCGGCCCCGCAGGGCATAGTGAACGCGCTGAACGCTCTGAACGATATGGATGGCATCGATGTCATCATCGTCGCACGCGGCGGAGGCTCCATGGAAGACCTGTGGGCCTTCAACGACGAGAGGGCGGCGCGCGCCATCTACGCCAGCGAAGCGCCGGTGATCAGCGGGGTGGGCCACGATACCGATTTCACCATTGCCGACTACGTGGCCGACAGGCGCGCGCCGACGCCTTCCGCCGCCGCCGAGCTCGCCGTGCCGTACCGCGTCGAGCTCGAGGCACGACTGCAAAGCCACATCGCGGCGATGGCCATAGCCATCGCCGGCAAGATCGATCAAAGCCGCCAGTGGGCCGACGAGCTGTCAGGCGCAATAGCGATGCATGTAAAAAACGCGGCCGCCATCGACCGGGAGAAACTGCGCGGCCAAGAACTCAAGCTCGATTCGCTGAGCCCGCTGGCCACCCTCGAGCGAGGCTACGCGCTGGTGCAGCACTCCAAAAGCGGGGAGGGCGTGTCGCACATCTCACAGGTGGAACGCGGTGACACCATCGAGATCAAGGTCAGCGATGGCCAGTTCAACGGCCGCGTCACCGGCGCCAAGAAGGGATTACAGGCATGGATGAAGAACTTTCCTTCGAACAAGCACTAGCGCGTCTCGAGGACATCGCCGAGGCCTTGCAAAAGGGCGGGATGATCCTCGAGGAGATGGTCGCCCTTTTCGAGGAGGGCACGGCGCTGGTAAAGATATGCCACGAGCGCTTGAACGCCGCCGAGCTGAAGCTGAGCCGGCTGCAAATTTCATCCGGCCAGGATGCGGAATGCGGGGAGTCCGACGAATGAGAGCCGATCTCCATATGCACACCTTGTATTCGCCCGACTCCAGGACAACGCTGGAGCAGATCGTCGACCGTTGCACGGAGGCCGGCATCGATTGCGTGGCGATAACGGATCATAACACCATAGCCGGCTCCGTTGAGATGAAACGCATCGCGCCGTTCAAAGTGATCATATCCAGCGAGATACACACCAGGGAAGGAGAGGTCATCGGCTACTTCCTGACGGAGGAGATACCGAAGCGGCTATCAGCCAGAGAGACCGTTCGGCTGATCAAGGAGCAGGGAGGCCTTGTATGCGTCCCTCACCCGTTCGATATGCTGAGGGGATCGAGCATCGAACGCGGCGCTCTTCATGAAATTTTACCAGAGGTTGACATAATGGAGGTGTTCAACGCTCGATCCATATTCCGTCATCAGAACTCTATGGCCGGGCGCTTCGCCCGACAGCATAATCTATTACCCAGCGCCGGAAGCGACGCCCACACATACCACGAGATCGGCGGTACGTACGTAGAAATGCCCGATTTTGTGGATAAGGAAGGGTTCCTTGCCGCACTTAAACAGGGAAGGATCGTAGGGCAAACTTCATCGTTGTGGGTTCACGCCAAAAGCACCTGGTCGAAGATAAGGAAGGATTAAGATGGAAGAACTCTATAAACTCGGATGGTTCTCCTCCGGAAGGGGAGAGGGCTCACGCAATCTCTTCTATACCGCATGGAACGCCATGACGAAAGGGATAATCAAGGCCGAGTTCTCATTTGTCTTCTGTAACCGCGCGCCGGGGGAGCACAAGGGAAGCGATGAGTTCATGAAGCTGGTAAAAAGACATAATATACCGCTGATATGCGTTTCCTCCAACAGCTACCGGGAGAAATACCCCGACGATTGGCGTCCGCGATTCGAAGAAGAGGTTATGCAGAAAATAGACGGGTATGAATTCGACCTGGGCGTTCTGGCGGGCTACATGCTCATCATCGGCGAAGAGATGTGCAAACGCTATTCGATAATCAACCTTCACCCGGCGAAACCCGGCGGCCCCAAGGGCACATGGCAGGAGGTCATCTGGGAGCTGATGGATTCCAGGGCCAAGGAGAGCGGCGCGATGATGCATCTGGTGACACCTGCTCTCGATGAGGGGCCTCCGGCGAGCTACTGCACCTTCTCCATCCGGGGTAAGGCATTCGACAAATACTGGAAGGAGCTCAAAGTCCTCACCACACATCAGATACAAAAGCAGGAGGGAGAGAACAACCCCCTGTTCATGCAGATCAGAAGGCACGGGGCGGAACGCGAGCTGCCCCTGATCATAGCCACAATAAAAGCGTTCAGCGAAGGCAAAGTGAGGATTGAAGGCGATGAGATAGTGAACAGCAGGGGAAAGCCGATCAAGGGATATAACCTGACGAAAGAGGTGGATAAGAAAGTCAAAGGGATCCTGTCCGAATGAGCCTGATATTTTTCGATATGGAAGGGCCCTTATCGACACACGACAACATCAGGGCGTTAATGAAACTCATCCCCAATGGCAGCGATATCCTTGAGGTAATAAGACGGTATGACCGCCAGAGATCGACCGCGGACGACGATTATTACGATCCCGGCGACGAACTCGCCCTCATCGCTCCCTTTCTCATCTTTCGCAGCGTAACGTCCGAGACCATCGCCAACCTTGCCGACGACGCCGCGATAGTCGACGGGGCGATCGACCTGATCCGAAGCCTTTCCGGCTGGCAGGTGTTCTGCATCAGCACCAGCTACGAGCAATACGCCGGCCGCATCACGGAGCGCGTCGGCATTTCCGGCGATCACGTCGCCTGCACCGCTTTCCCGCTTGAGCGGATCAAGGCTCTGGCGACGGAAGAGGACTATTCACGCATCGCCGCCTTCGAGAGTGAGATGCTCGATATGCAAAGCGCGGACGATAAAGCCATTAAATCACGGCTCGAACGGTTCTTCCGCGAGGAGTTAGTGCAAACCGATTTCGGCAAAGCCGTCCGCGGGATCAAGCCGATGGGCGGTCGCAAGAAGGCCGCTGCGCTGAGAAACTTCGCCCGGATACGCGGCGTTTTACCCGAACAATGCGTGGTGATCGGCGACGGCGTCACCGACTCCAGAATGCTGGAATCGGTTCATATCCCGGGGGGATTATCGATCGCCTTCAACGGCAACGAGCACGCCCTGCCGTATGCTACCATCGGCCTCGCCTCCACCGATATCTGCGATCTGAAGCCCGCCCTCGACGCCTGGCCGGAGGGCGGCCGCGATGCCGTCAAACGTTTCGTCGAATCGCAGAGCGGATTGAACCGGTTCCAGTGGCTGGCGGACGCCCCCGATTTTGAAGAGGCGCTCCAGACCCACCTCGACGCCCGGCAGCGGGTGCGCGGGGCGGCGGGGCTCGATTGATATTGCGGCCTCACCTGTAAATCTATATAATGAGACCATCGACAAAGAGGTGGGGTGTTCCCAACGTCATCATACGGCTTGACCGAATGATCCAGAAGAAACAATGTAGGGGCAACCCCCCGTGGTTGCCCATCCGAAAGGCAGGCACAGGGGCCTGCCCCTACGTAATGACCAATCGGGCAATGACAAAAGGAATCGGGGATAACAGGGGGTTGACCCCAACTGGAACTCCCATCGATCTGATAATAACAAAGGAGGAACGCACTTGGAGTTAAAAGACATCAAAACGATAGCGGTCATCGGTGGCGGTACGATGGGCTCTCAGGTATCGGAGCTTCTCTCCTACATCGGCGGGTACAACGTTATGCAGTGGTCGCGGAGCGATGAGACCGTTAAGCGAGGGATCACCGCAATCGAGGATCGGTTGAGGAAATTCTTCGTCGAGAAGGAGAAGATGACCGAGGACGAGCTGAAGCAGGTGATGGGGAGGATCACAGGGACGACCAGTATCGAAGAGGCGGTCAAGAACGCCGATCTGGTTATAGAGTCGGCGATGGAGCGGATGGATATCAAGAAAGACGTGTTCGAGAAGATCGACAGCAGCGCTCCTGACGGCGCTATCCTCTCCACCAACACTTCCCAGATGAATATAACCGAGATCGCCGCGATGACCAAGCGGCCAGAGGTGGTCGTCGGCATGCACTTCTTCAATCCGGTGAGCCGGATGAAGCTGGTCGAGGTGGTTAAGGGCACGCTGACCAACAATGATGTGGTGAAGGTTATCTGCGAGCTGGCGGAGAAGCTGGGCAAGGAGACGGTGATCTGCAAGGACTTCAGCTACGGTTTCATCGCCAACAGGGCATACCGCGCGCTCAGGTGGGAGGCACTGGATATGATCCGGGAGCGCGTCGCTTCCCCGCAGGATATCGACAAGACGCTGAAGCTGGGATACAACCTGCCGATGGGACCGCTGGAGCTTGGCGATTTCAGCGGCGCGTGGGGCACCTACGCTGTGTCCGAGGCGGACGCAATGAAGGAGTTCGGCCCGGAGAAGGGCAAGCTCCACCCGCTCATCAGGATTATGGTGAGGGCCGGATACACCGGCGGTCGCCACGGCAAGGGCATCTATGCCTTCTGGGACGAAGTAGCGTCCAAGTGGTAGAAGATTAAGAAGCCTCTGAAAAAGAGGTGTAGGATACTTCCTGACGGGGGTTTGGGGGTGTCCCCCAAATTCACAAAATCCCCCAAGAGTGGGGGATATAGGGGGATTTCAAAGGAAAGATTATCGCCCCTTGAAAACAGGCTTGCGCTTCTCGGCGAATGCCTTAGGTCCCTCTTTGGAGTCCTCGGTATCGAGCAGCCCGTCCACCAGATCGAGCTCGAGCTGCATCCCGTCCTCGAGGGTCATGTCGGTTCCGCGGATGATGCACTCCTTGGCGGCCCTCACAGCCAACGGGCCGTTCTGAGCTATCTTCTCGGCCCACGCCATCGCCTCTTCCATCAGCTTGTCAGCGGGGACGACCTTGTTGATAAGACCAATTCGAAGCGCCTCCTGCGCATCGATCGAAGCGCCGATCAGCAGCATCTCGGCAGCCTTCGCCCTGCCTATCTGCCTCGGCAGCCTCTGTGTGCCGCCCCAGCCGGGTATGAGATTCCACTTGACCTCTGGAACGCTGACCTTGACGTGTTCGGCGGCGATCCTGAGATCACAGGCAAGGATCACCTCGAGCCCTCCGCCCATGGCCACGCCGTTGATGGCGGCGATGATCGGCTTGAATACATCGAGCCCGCGCTGAATAAGCGGCGGCGCGTCATCGCCGGGAGACGGCAGCCTGTCGCCGCCGGCATCCATCGTCTTCAGATCGAATCCGGCGGAGAACGCCTTGTCGCCGGTGCCGGTCACGATCGCCACCCACGCATCCGGATCGTCTTTAAACTTTAAAGCGGCCTCGCTGAATTGTTTTATTTGCGCGGGGTCGAAGGAGTTCATCGCCTCGGGGCGATTTAAAGTGATAATTACAACGTGACCTTTTTTCTCGTATAGTACTTCGTCTGCCAAGAAATCCCTCCTTTACCATATGATATTAGCGACCTGAGGTCGCCGAGAGAACTAAGCACCTTAGAGGAGCTACTTCTTCTCCTCTTTTATAAGAACCTCATCCACCAGGCCATATTCCACAGCCTGCTCCGGACTAAGGTAGAAATCACGGTCGGTGTCCTTGGCGACCTTATCGTAATCCTGACCGGTGTGATGGGAAATAATCTCTCGCAGCTTTTCCTGCATTCTTATGATTTCCTTGGCGGCGATGGCGATATCGGATGCCTGGCCCTGTGCGCCGCCCATCGGCTGGTGCATATGTATGGTCGCGTTCGGCAATGTATAGCGCTTGCCCTTCGTGCCCGCGCACATCAGCACGGTGCCCATGCTCGCCGCAAGCCCTACGCAGATGGTGGATACATCGCAGCGAACCAGCTGCATCGTATCGTAGATCGCGAGGCCCGCGCTCACCACGCCGCCCGGCGAGTGGATATACATGCTGACATCCTTATCCGGATCCTCCCTGTCAAGGTAAAGCAGCTGGGCTATCACCAGGTTCGCTATTTGATCATTTATAGGCGTACCAAGGAAGATAATTCTCTCCTTGAGAAGAAGCGAATAAATGTCCATCACCCGCTCCCCGCGGGTGCTGGTCTCGGTCACAAAAGGTATTACATCATATGGCTGCATTTCTACACACCCCCCTCTTATTTGGACTCTTCCTCAGCCGGTACGCTTGCCTCTTCGTCCGGGCTGCTATCCGACACCGCTGGACTCGAATCACTTTCAGCAGAGGCCACCGCTACCTGTGGTTCGCCACCGGCAACCTGCGACTCAGCCTCATTCACATCAGAAGGCAACTCCGGTGCAGCGGCCTCCGCCTCACCGGACGCAATATCCATCAGCAGCTTCACGGCCTTCCCTGCGACGATGTTTCTGGCGATCGACCGTCGCGCCACAGGCGATTGAAACGTATTGCGAAGATCGTCCGCGCGTTCGCCAACCGACTCCGCCATTCGCTCGATCTCGGCATCGATCTCCTCGTCGCCGGCCTGCAGACCCTGCTGCTCGATAACCTTATCGACCACCATAGATATCTGTATCTGTTTGATAGCCAGGGGCTTCAGGCTCTCGCGCAATTCCTCAACGCTCTTCTGCTGACTCTTGAGATAATCCTCCAGGGTGACCCGGCGCATCGCCAGCTCCTGCTCCTGCTCCGCTATGACCCGATCGATCTCCTGCTCCACCAGAACAGGAGGAAACTCCAGCTTCGATATCTCCACAACCGCATCGAGTACCTTCTGCTCGTAGCGCCTTATCGCACCCGACTCGTAGGCATTCGTAAGGTTGGCGTTTATATTGATCCTCATCGATTCGATGGAATCGAATTCTCCGCCGAGGCTCTTGGCGAACTCGTCGTCAACCTCGGAAAGCCTCTGTTCTTTTACCTCGTTTATCTTTACCTTGAAATTGCATTCCTTCCCGGCGATCTCCTCCATACCGAAGTCATCGGGAACTGAGATAGCGAATTCCTTCTCCTGATCCTTCTCCATACCTTCGAGCTGCTCCGAGAATCCGGGGACGGGGGCGGGCATATCCTTCACCACCTGCATTTGCAGGTCCTTCTGCTCGATGAGCTGGTCCTCACCCGATGAACCCGAAACATCCATGGTAACGAGATCGTTAAAAGCGACCGGACGCTCCACAGGCTCCCAAACCGCGTTCTGGGTACGAACCTTATCGATCACCTTATCTATCTCTTCCTCGGTCACCTCCACCGCCTCTTTTTCAATGCTGATTTCACGGTAGTTTCCCAGCTCCACCGTCGGCGGCAGCGATACCGTAGCCTTGAACGTCACAGGCTCAACCTGCGTTATCTCGATCTGCGGCCTGGCGATGACATCCAGTCCCTGCTCTTCGATAGCCTTGCTCAACAGCCTAGGCACCAGGTCTTCGATAGCCTCCTCGAGAAGCGCCGCATGCCCGATGTAGCGCTCAAGCATCTCGCGGGGCGCCTTGCCCTTGCGGAAGCCCGGAACCTCGACCTTCTTCACCAAGTGCCGGTAGGCCTCTCCCAACGATTGATCTAACTCCTCCTGCTCAGCCTCCACCTCAAGTAACATTTGCCGGTTCTCAATAGCTTCTGAAGATACTTTCATAACGCCTCATTATAGCATGAACGACATACGCATTCCAAGAAGTTCACTCCTCGATCCACACATCCTTAAGCATGGGCACGATCATCGGCGCGGGCTCAAAGCCCCTGACTTTGGGCTTTACCAGATAATAGCTCTGGCCGTACCACAGGGGAATGCACGGGGCGTCCATGACGATGGCCTCCTCCGCCTGCCGATATATTTCGTATCTGGCATCAGCATCGACGGTAACCCGCGCCTCCTCCAGCAACTCATCGACGCTCTGATTGCAATATCCGGTATAGTTCTCCACGCTTTCGCAATGGAACAGCAGATCGAGGAAGTTCTCGGGGTCGGGATAGTCGGCGATCCACCCCACATCAAAAGCCTGCAATTCCCCATCCCTTGCCTCATTGATCAGGGTGCTGAAATCGAGCGTCTGCAGCTCGATGTCGACGCCCAGGTTCTCCTGCCACATATGAGCGATGGCCACATCCGCCGACAACACGCCGGAGGCACTGCCTGCCACCGACAGCACCACGGGCGGCAACCCGTCGGCATAGCTGGACTCCGCCATCAGTTGCTGCGCCCTCTCGACATCGAACTCCAGGCCGGCGAGGTCCTCGTTATAGCCGGGGATGCCGGAGGGAAGAATGCCATAGGCAACCGTAACGGTATCCTTATATAAAATCTCGACGATCTTAGCCTTGTCCAACGCGCAGGAGAACGCCTGCCTCACCTTCACGTCATCGAAGGGGGGGGCCTGGGTATTAAAGCCGATGTAATACAGGGACAGCTCCGGTGTAAACACCAGCTCATCGTACAGAGGGTTGGTCGGATCGAGCACCCTGTCTATAGAGGCAACGCCAACTCCCACAATATCGATGCCGCCGCTCTCGTAAAACATCATCGAATCTCCCTGCAGAAGGAAGAATACCCTCTCCAGATTGGCCGCGTCGCGATAGTAATGATCGTTTCGCTCAAGGACGATGCGTTGCTCGCTGTCCCACTCGCCCAGCTTAAACGGGCCGGTACCATTCGGTTCACGCCACCACTCATCATCCAAGTCAACATTATCTTGGTCGACGACGAAAGCGACGGGATGGGTGAGCTTCGACAGGAAGTACGCCTTGGGAGCATCTATGGTAATCTCGAGCGTCACCTCATCGATGACCCGTACGCCGCTGACTTCGTCGGCAAGGCCGTCGAGCTTCTCCTTTACTCCCACGATATCGCCGATGTAGGCCGCGGCAACCTGCGATCCGATGGCGGGATCGGCGGCTCGCTCTATCGAATATTTGAAATCGCCGGCCGTCACCTCCCTGCCGTCGTGGAACCGCACGCCATCGCGCAGGTGAAAGGTATACACGGTGCCGTCCGCGCTGATATCCCACGACTCGGCGATATCCGGTACCACCTCCAGATTTTTATCGAGCGCGACAAGGCCGCTGAATATCTCTACGATGTAACCGGCGGCGGTGGCATCGGCGCAGCAGACCGGGTCCAGCGTGGCAGGATCCGATCCCATAAGCACCAGATCGCCGCCCGAGACACCCCCCTCGTTACAGCCAGCGAGCGGAATTAAAAAAAAGACCATCGCCATAAAAACAACTATGGTCTTCGTTAAACTATGTCGATGCATCATCAATCCAACCTGCCAATGGATCAAGTCGTGCCGCTCAATCCAGTCTCAACCTCAGGTGAAGATCCCTGAGCTGCTCCTCCGATACCTCGGACGGGGCGTCGAACATCACGTCCATAGCGCTCTTGTTCTTGGGGAAGGGAATGACCTCCCGTATGCTTTCCTCGCCCGCGAGCAGCATGATGAAGCGATCGATACCGGGCGCGATGCCGCCATGAGGCGGGGCACCGTACTCGAATGCCTCGAGGAGATGCCCGAAGCGATTCTTTATCTCATCGTCCGAGTAGCCGAGTACCTGGAATATCTTACGCTGAAGGTAGCTCTTGTGAATTCTTATGCTGCCGCTGGAAAGCTCGCACCCGTTGCATACCAGATCATAGCACTTCGCCATCACCTTCCCCGGATCACTATCCAGCAAAGGAATGTGCTCGTCCCGCGGAGCGGTGAAGGGATGATGCGTCGAGTCCCAGCCGCCATCCTTGTTCCTTTCGAACATCGGAAAATCCAGTATGAAGCAGAACGCGAATAGGCCGGGGGCCAGAAGACCCAGCCGCTTACCCATCTCCGCGCGCAGCATGCCCAGCGACTGCTCGACAACAGGGGTCTCCCCGGCGATGATGAGCAGCAGATCGCCGTCGCTCGCCTTGAAACGATGTTTAAGCTGCTCGCGCTGTTCATCGCTCAGGAACTTGGCGACCACCGATTTCGAGGCCTCCGCGGCGATGGGCAGGTTGAGCACGCCCTTCGCTCCGTATATTTGGGCGAACTCCGACAGTTCCTCGATCTGCTTTCGCGAGTAGCCGGAGCACCCCTGAGCGCATATGCCCCTGACCGTACCGCCGACGTCCAGCGCGGAGCGGAACACCCCGAAATCCGTGGCTCCGGCGATGTCCGATATGTCCTGTATCTCCATACCGAAGCGGATATCCGGCTTGTCCAATCCATAGCGTTCCATGGTTTCGCGAAAAGTAAGCCGCGGGAACGGCTTGATCAATCGAATATCCGGCTTAATAGTCTCCATCAGAGAGGTAAACATCTCCTCCATCAAAACGAGGATGTCCTCTTGATCGATGAAGCTCATTTCGAGATCGAGCTGGGTGAACTCCGGCTGGCGGTCGGCGCGAAGGTCCTCGTCGCGGAAGCAGCGCGCCACCTGAAAATACTTATCGAAACCGGCGACCATCAGCAACTGCTTCAACTGTTGCGGCGACTGCGGCATGGCGTAGAACTTTCCGGGGCGAATCCGGCTCGGGATCAAATAGTCACGCGCGCCCTCCGGAGTGCTCTTTATCATTATCGGCGTTTCGATTTCCACGAAGTCGCGCTCGTCGAGAAAGTCACGCATGAACTTGATCACGCGATGGCGCAGCAGAACGTTATCGTGCATACGCGGACGGCGCAGATCGAGGTAGCGATATTTAAGCCGGACGTTCTCATCCACATCGAGGCCGTCGCTGTTGATATCGAATGGGGGCGTCTTCGCCGGATTGAGCAGCTCCGCCTCCTCGACATTGACCTCGACCTCACCGGTGGGCATATTCGGATTATCCGTGCCGGACGGACGATGTGCCACTGTCCCGCCGACCTTAAGCACATACTCGTTGCGAAGCTTTGTGGCGATCTCGTGCGCCCCGGCCGAGACCTCCGGATTGAATACCACCTGGGCAATTCCCGTGCCGTCCCTGAGATCGATGAAGATGAGGCCGCCGTGGTCCCGCCTCCTATGCACCCAACCGGCGAGCATCACCCGCTCTCCGATATTATCGCTTCTCAACTTACCGCAACTATGAGTCCTATACATTAAAACTCCTTAAAACTCACCACCGATTATAGCCGATGGGTGTATCGTTTTCAATCTGAATTTATGCAGGACTAACTGACTTTCCATATCGATATACATATGAAAACGACCTTCATTACGAAACAAGGCGCACGAAACCAAATTTAAAGCGAATATGGGAATTCGATGGGACTTGAAGAAGAGGCTGTTCTAAGGAAGCACATCGCGTGATGTCTCAACCTTGTGAAGTATGCGAGACCCGACCCCTCGTCGAGTGATACGCTTGATCGTGACATCGGCTAAATTAGGGGATGTGGTCACATATTTCTGCACTACGCGCCCCACCGGCCTGGCGGCGATTATCGCTCCCGTAGCCATCAGCATGGCCAGAGGAAGCCTGCTGCGTCTATCCCCTCCCCCAAACGCGACAAGGCATGCCAGCGCCGCCAGCGCCCCTGCGACTACTATGTTCGTCCCGCAAAAAGGTGAGACCGCCAGATCACGCTCCCCGCTCTGCAAACGAGCCAATGCTTCCGCCGCCGCCGCCCGTATCTCATCGCTGGGAACATCGCCGAATATGTAAAAGCCATCCCTGGCCGCCATCCCCATCAGCTTTTGACTCAAGCCCAATTTGTTAATTAGCAACGTGATAGTTGCATGCTCCAAGGCATGGTTCTGACGGTAAACCGATACCAAATCGATATTCATATCCAATCCCTGACCAAGATTATAACATAACCATGAGACAGCGTATACAAATTATCGCTTATGTAGTTACTCCTGAAAAAGAGGGGCAGAACACATCTTCTTCGAGGGAGTGGTACCTGGCTCACCCTGTCCCCAAAAGACTGGGGGACACTATGTAAATCCCCGATTTATATGTCTATCTCAAGACGAAGCACAAAGCCAATCCTCAAAATCGCTTATTTCAAACTACAAAGGACATCTAAATTGCCCCACTCAATCATGGCAACTAAGCCAGATATTATATAATACACATGTAATTTGGTTGACATTTATCTATTAGTATGCTAGATATAGTGTGAAGTGATGTCTGAGAGTGCTGCAGGACACTTCCTGCCGGGGGTCTGGGGGTGGCCCCCAGCTTTAAAAGTCCCCCAAGATTGGGGGATATAGGGGGTTGACCAAGACTTTTTCAGCAGTCTCTATCTATACAAGATAAAATTTGATACAATATACAATTCAAAGCAATTCTGGAACGAAACGCCGTCAATATCCACATCACGCATTGCTTAAGGATGCAGTGGCAATGGCAGAAAAGAAACTCGCAAAACCAGAGGGGTCAGAGAAGAAGGGCAACGACAGTAAGCCCGAAGGCGTCGATGAAGGGAACGTCGTTAGCTTCCAGTTCTCTGTGCCCACAGTAGATCTGGAAACTGCAGAGATCCAGCCCGATGCGATTGGCCTGATCCCGGAAAGGATCGCCCTGGAACAGGGTGTCCTGCCTTTAAGGGTGGAGGATGACACTCTCACCGTCGCCACTTATAACCCGGACGACTTACAGCTGATAGATACGATTTCTATCCTGACAAACATGAGGATCAAAACGGTCACGCCGGTCGGGGGCGATCTCCACAGCATTATCAAAAGTAAATATGAACGCACCGGACCGGATGAGGCAACCGCCATGATCTCAGAATCTCTATTGGACATAATCGCACCGATAGAGGTCACAAAGACCGAAGAGTTGCCTGAGGCCTCCCTGGAAGCAGCCACACACGCCCCCATCGTCAAAGCAGTGGATTTTATACTTACGCGCGCCGTGCAGGAGAGAGCGTCGGATATACATATAGCTCCGGAAGAGACTGCCCTGAATGTGCGTTACCGAATAGACGGTGTATTACATCACTCTGTATCGCTTCCCCTCGGTGTAATGTCGGCGGTACTTACCAGAATAAAGATACTGGGCAATATGAATATCGCCGAACGTCGGCGACCTCAAGACGGATCCTTCACGGCCAAAATATCGGGGCGGATGATAGACTTTCGTGTTGCAACCATCGGCACTAACTGGGGCGAATACGCAGTGCTGCGAGTCCTGGATAAGACCTTCAGCCTGATAGACCTCGAGGACATCGGAATGCCCCAATACTTCCTTGAGCCATATCTAAACTGCCTCAACTCACCATTTGGAATGATCATCATCAGCGGGCCGACAGGCTCCGGCAAGACCACTACTCTATATTCATCGCTGGGGAAGCTGGATAGTGACGCACTTAACATCATGAGCATCGAGGATCCTATAGAATACAAATTCGAGGGCATACGACAGATCCAGGTAAATCGACAAGCAAACATTACCTTCGCCAACGGGTTGCGGCAATGTATGCGCCTAGACCCCGACGTGATACTCGTAGGTGAGATACGCGATAAAGAAACGGCCCAAACTGCAGTGGATGCTGCTTTAACAGGACACCTGGTATTAACTTCAATCCACGCAAACGACGCCGTGGGCGCACTGGTTCGCCTAGTAGACCTGGGTGTAGAGCCGTTCCTCGTCACTTCCGCAGTAGTCGCCACCGCATCGCAGCGACTTGTGAGAAGGGTCTGCCCAAAATGCAAGGAGCTCAGGGAAGCCTCTGTTACCGACCAGCTTGTGTACAAGCAAGTGACCGGAAAAGAGAAGGTAGAGTTCTACTATGGCGCGGGGTGTAACAACTGCTCCCATACCGGATTTCGCGGCAGGATCGGCGTCTTTGAGCTTCTGACCGTAACGGATACCGTCAGGAGTATGCTGGCACGAGGAGCGGGATCTGTTGAAATAAAGGAGCAGGCCGTAAAGGACGGCATCCTGTTCATGAGACACCATGGAATGGGATTAGCCCGGGAAGGGGTCACTACCCCGGGTGAAGTTGCTCGCCATGTCTTCACTATCGATTAAAGCTCGCCAAGCCACCGATATAAAATAGATTAGGAGTATGTTATCATATTGGTGAGATGTTTGGTTCGGGATGGCCGAATCATTTTTGTTATCAGACTTTAAGATGCGATAGGGTTAATATAGCCTACAGCAGATTCGTAACAGGGGGAAACCGATGCGCTATAGCTATGTTGGTTACAAGCCCAACGGTGAGACGGTAAAAGGGGAGATAGAGGCGGAGTCAGAGCAGAAGGCTGAGGACTCTCTATGGAAATCCGATATAACCATTATCAGTCTGAAAGAGAAAAAAAGGCTGCTCCCCCCTATAGAGGAACTACTTCCGTCGCTCTACGCGATTAAGCTGGATGAAATAATAAATTTCAACCGTGACTTATACACCCTCTTGAATGCCGGCATAGGCATCTATCCTTCCCTGACCATGCTCTACGAACGCACGACCAAAAAGAGCATGAAGAATCTAATCCAGGACATCTTACAATCGGTAGAGTCGGGAAGCTCATTCTCAGAGGCATGCGAGAAACACACAAAGATTTTCTCTCCTTTTTACATTCGAATGACAAAGGTGGGAGAAGAGATTTACAAAAAGTTCGGTTTGGAAAGCATGGAAGTGACAGAAGAGGTATTTGAATCTGAAGCCTCCATTGTTTTTGATGAGGCAGAGAATAGGCTTCACACCATAAAAGCAGTGATGGTGGCCACTTTAGTGGGAGGCGACTAACCTGATCTATTCATAAAAGGCAAGCCGATCTCACTGCATCTGCAGCCATTTCGACTCGTGAATAGAACAGATTAAAACAGAAAGGAGGAATGAAATGAAAACATTTATTTTAATGACCAAGCTTTCTCCTGAGGTCTCAAAAAAAATAAAAGACAGAACTGAACTGGGAAGAGCCTGGCTGGAGG
>JAYEHL010000100.1:0-2938 GCA_034659515.1 Chloroflexota bacterium
ACTGCATGGAGCCATTTCCTGTTTACGGCCCTGCCGAAGCCTCTCTTTATGTTGATATTGATTTCGTGATCGATCATCGTATATCGTTCGATTCTAACTTGTATCATCTATTTCAATTATAGCATCAAAGACAGATTGTGCTCAACTTTTCGTTATTGCATCTCCGGATACTCTGGATAACTTGTACCTCTGGATTCCGGCTTTCGCTGGAATGACGATGGAGCGGCAAACAGCGAGGTATCGAATGTAATTTCGCGCTTGATACGGGATGACGACTGAAGTGGCAATCCGCCGGAATGAATCCTTAGCGATTCAGTCGGACTACTTCGGCTGTCTTGCAATCAGGGCTCGATTTAATGTTATATGGATTGTAATTGAATAAGGATTGTATTATTTGTGGCAGAATGCATTGAATCCGATAATTGTCGATATCCTGCCGCAAGGAGGGATTTGAGATGGGCGATGCTCCGGCGCTGAGAAGGCTATTCGAACCCGCGACGATAGGGACGATGCGTCTCAAAAACAGGATCGTGATGCCCGCCATGGGGACGAATATGTCCGACGGCGGGCACGTGAACCGCAAGATACTCGATCACTACGAGGCGTGCGCCAGGGGCGGCGTTGGCCTGATCATCGTGGAGGTTACGGGCGTCGATATACTGCCCGGAGCCGGTTGCAAGGGGATCGCCGATTCCGGGCTTACCGTTGTTAATAAGGCCGGCGACATCGTGCTTGTCGAGGCGGATACAGTGATAATCGCAACAGGTGGCAGGCCGAACAACGCCGTCGAACGGGAGCTTCAAGGGATCGTTCCCGAGCTTTACGCTGCGGGGGACTGCGTCAGGCCGGAGGGCATCGCGGAAGCCGTCGCCGCGAGCCATCTGGCCGCGCTATCGATATAAACTATAATTCAAGAAACCTCTGAGAGTCCTTCTGCGGAAGGACGCCCCTACTTTAAAATCCCCCTGAATCCCCCTTTACTAAAGGGGGATGGGATTGATGCGATTTTATCCTTGCGACATCATCCCTGCTTACTGAGCTCGGATATCATCTCATCCAGTTTTAGCATCACTTGTAGTTCGCCCACAAGGTTGATCTTGCCTGACATGAATGCCTGGACGCGGTCCAGTTCCCCGCTTTGGATGGCCTTCCAATCGTTTGCGTCTACGGTAATAGTGGCGGCCGGATTCTCCACCGTTCCCTTGTAACGGGTGCCGACGCCCTTATCCGAAATTATGTACCAGTCCTCGCCACCCGGACCGGTGAGGTGGAACTGGACAGCCAGTTTTATTTCGTCTATTTTCAGCTCTTCCCTCCGGCGTGCCGGGGCCGGCAGGTCCAGCAGTCCGGCCAGTCGCTGGGTGCAGGCGTTATCGATCTCCCAGTCATCGGTGGGACTGGGCGCGCCGGTGGCCTTCATAAACTGAGCGATCTTGGCTATTACAACTCCGAATTTGAATGCGGCCAGAACGTCGAAGTAGAACAGGTTCTCTACCTTCCATCCGGTCAGCTCCTCATAGCGCTGTATCGTTTCCTCCTTGTCGGGGAAGCCTTCGAGGCGGGGGTAGCCGTATCCCGTACTGTGATGCCAGTCGAGGAAGAAGAACCATGCCAGATCGGACTCCGGGTCGCATATGGATGCCATCTCCCAGTCGAGTACGCCGACTACATTAAGATCATCGTCATACAACAGGTTAGGAAGACGGCTGTCGCCCCAGCACAGCGTGAGGCGCTTCGGCTCAAATCGATTCTCCTTGAGCCACTCCAGCGCCTTGTCAAGTATAGGCTGCGGCTCCTGCCTCACCCAGTTCAGATATCGTTCATAATAGTCGAGCTGGCGGTCGAGGGCGTCGGCACTATCTTTGGGGATGCCGAGGCAGGAGAAATCGCGGCTGCGCCAGTCGAGCTTGTGGACATTGACTATGGCCTCCACGGCGTTCCACCACATCTTGGCTCTCTGCTCCGGTGTCATGTCGCAGCAGAGTCCGGCGGAGTGATATGGCGGCACCTCACAGGCTGTGACACCCGGGAGATAACCCATGATATAGAAAGGGCTGCCGAGGACGCTTGCATCCATCTCCAGCCAGTAGCATTTAGGCACCGGAACCCCGGTGTTCTGCAACTGTTCCTGCACATGGAACTGCATTCCCAGATCGTAGTCCAGGAATACGGGATTGTCCTGTGGCTGCCACCTGAGCACCAGCTTCTCCGATTTAGTCTTGCCGCCCTCCTTCCAGCTCATATCGAAGAAGAAGGTCTCGTTGGCGAAGCCCGCGCTGGCTCGCTTCAGTGGGGAGATTGTAATATCCTGGGCCTGGGGCATTTTGTTTTGCAGCCACTTACCGAGATTACTCTGAATCTCCGCCACGTCTACTTGACGGTTGAACATTTTTGCCTCCTATCGATAAATTACTTACTCTGGCAATACTTACATCAATTTCCGTCAGCACCGCGAAGCATAAAAGAGAGCAGTGCCGTATGCTTGTGTACTCTCCTCACTCCACCTCCATCCCGTTACGTGGGTGCAGGGGACTCATGATAATTTATCCCTCTGAAGGAGATAGGGCGAGTCTCGTACTCGCCCTATCTAGAATCCATACTTGGGGAACGAGCCGAGTACCAGGTTCTCGATTATGCCGTAGCCGACTTCTTTGCCGCAGCGATACTCGCATACAGTATCGTCCAGCCCGTGCATCTCATTGGCGACGGCCTTTTTGCCAACCTCACATTTCTCACCGTCCGTCCAGTAGGGGCCCTTCCAGATGCCGTGGAAAAAGTCTTTATAGCCTATATAGCCACCGCCCTTGAGGTACATAGTAGTCAGCTGTTTCATTGATATCTCTTTCTTCTTGCCGTCGGCGGTATGCAGAACAACACTGCCTGATTTCATCCTGGCGCTGCCGGGATGGTACTTAAAGTCATGGTCCACTTTTACGAT